>CANQEB010000083.1 GCA_947594085.1 uncultured Lachnospiraceae bacterium
CCGCATTTTGGGGACGTGGCGGATGCTGCGGAGACGATGCTTCCAGACAAGGAGAAGAAGGAATTTTATGATGTGCTTCTGCCATTGATGAAGAAGAATATGGAGCGACTCTATGATGACCTGGAGTGGTTCTGCGACAAGTTTGACTATCGAAACAAGGATGCCGATTGGAAGACATCGAAGGATGCGATCCCGCGCGGGATGCAAAAAGCCGCAGGAGGGTATCCGGATTTGCCACCTTATACGTCAGACCGGTGAGCACAGGAGAGATGCCGGACGGAATGAGCCAAGGGGGAATATTGCCTGAAAAAGCTGGCTCAAGGGACTTAATGAACCAGGCCAAATCAGAAAACACAAGCGAATCAGAGGTCACCAAATGGTGTATCTGAGATCAGGCATGTCGTGTGAACATGCGCAGTAGCGAGGCAGTGTACGCGACAAGCCTTTCATGATCAAGAGAGAGTGCCATTTCCTGCTGCGGATAGCTTTCCGCTCCAGGCGTCGGACAGGGCTCAGATTCATGAGCCGGTTGAGCGGATGCCTCATGTTCCGGGCAGGTGAAAAACAGTTCTCTGGAATTATGGGAAACTTTGAAAGCGGGTGAGAAGCATTCCTCCGGTTGAGGGAAGAAAAGCCCGCTTTTTTTGATGCAGCAGTTGGCAGGCGTGGCGGGAACGCGGTATTCCTTGTCGACGAAAGCGCCGACACTTTTATGGATCACCTGATCCTCCAGTGGAAGATAATAGTAATCCCTCCAGTTCGGGAAAAAGTGGCGCAGCTCGCCGCAGATTCCTGGTATGGACAGGATTGCCTGCGTGCCGGAAGCAGTGAGAGTATAGACCATGCCGGGAAAAGCGCAGGGGACGGACAGTGTGATATTCTGCGGCAAGCTCGCCTTCAGCGTCAGACGGAGCTTCAAGCAGTTGTGAGAGCTCCCGGTGATATTTGCAGCTTCTTTGGTGGATGCCTTATCTCCGGTGTTCGCGCTGCGCGCGCGATCGGGACTGTCCCCTGGCATCGATGCATTCACCGTGATAAATTGTCCTTCAAACAGCATGGAATACGTGCACAGGCGCAGCAGGCCAGTCATCCCGAGTAGGTCGTCGTGGTTGTGGAGTAGCAGCAAGTCACAAAGTAGCGGCTCCTGCGAGGCGACGTATTTCTGAAAGAGTGAGACCATTTGCTTTCCGCTCAGGCGATCCTCGCGGGGCCAATCAAGAAACTGCTCCAGCGTGGTCTGGTTCATACGCGCCAATCCAAGCACCTGCTTTAGTGGACGGAACTTCTGATACAGATCCAGGGAACTCTTCAGATTCGCCGTACAGCCGAGACGCCTCATCCGCTTTTTTATAAACGGCAGATCAAAGGTTGTACCGTTGAAGTGGATCAGCGTGTCGCAGCCTGCCGTTGCGTCTGAAAAAGCCTGCAGAAGCAAAGCCTCTTCCTCCGGGTGCTGCGCAAGCCACTGTGTGAGCTGCCAACCGTCGTCACATTTCTTCATGACCCCGATCAAAAACACGATCGATGTAGCAGCAGACAGACCAGTCGTCTCGATGTCAAAGAAAAGGGCCGACTCGCTGCGATAGCCAAGATAATCTTCATAGGTATCAAAAGCCGGGATTTTTTCTGTGATGGTGAGCATGGGAGCCTCCATTTCATTCGTAATGAATCATCGCCAGTATATCATTTATGCATACGAAAAACAATCACTTGACTTTTTTTGCGAATTAGTGCAACATTGTTTTGCAACGCTCGTTGCTATTGAAGGGAACCAAACACGCAGACTTCGAAAAACGGAGGAAAACGAAAATGCTCTTGGAATGCAGTAACCTGGCAAAATATTATGGAAGAAAGCCAGCGGTCAGGAATATCAGCCTGAAGCTTGAGACCGGCCATGTATATGGCCTGCTTGGGCCGAACGGGAGCGGCAAGACGACATGGATGAAGATGGTGTCCGGCCTTGTGAAATCGTGGAAGGGAAGCATTCTTTATCAGGGACAGACATTGAATTACCACGACAAGGCGGAGATCGCCTATATGTCGACAGAGCCGTTTTTTTATTCGTTTATGAAAGTCAGGGATGTCGGGACGTATTACCGCGACTTCTTTGATGATTTTGACGAGGAGCGTTTCGGACGTCTGCTCGAACGGATGGAGCTCGACCCGAACGACAAGGCGCGCACGCTCTCGTCCGGTATGGCGGCGAAGCTGAAACTTGCGGCGACTCTCGCCCGCGATGCGAAGCTCTATCTTCTTGACGAGCCGCTCAACGGGATTGACTTGGTGGCGCGCGACCGGATCATGGAGACGATCGTGGAGACGAGTGCGCCGAACAACACAATCGTGATGTCAACCCATCTTGTCGACGAGATTGAGGACACGATTGACGGGGCGATTTTCGTAAAAAAGGGCGAGATCGTGCTGGCTGGAAGCATGGAGGAGCTCCATGCGCAGTACAACGAGTCTGTGGCTGATTTGTACCGGAAGATTTACGGTTGATATCGAGAGGAGTGAGAGAGATGCTGAAATTATTCAAATATGAATGGAAGAAGCAGATGGGCTCGAAGCTGATTATCGGTCTTATTCTTCTGGCTCTTTGTGCATTTTACGTTCTGGGAACGCTCTTGAAGAGAGATGGCTGGCCTGAGATTGCCATGGTGCTTCTGGTGCTTGTCGGGATGTTTGCTGCGATTTATGTCGGGATCGAGAGTCTTCTTGTGCTCGACAAGGATGTCCGGACGAAGGAGAGTTACATGCTGTTTATGGTGCCGAAGTCTGCTTATCAGATCCTGGCGGCAAAGATTTTGGCGGCGATCTTTCAGATCCTTCTGACGATGGTGATGTTCGGCGTTGCGTTTATGGTCTGTTTTACCGCCTATATAGCGGCAAACGAGAGTCTTGCCGATATGTTGAACTATCTGCGGGAGATAATTGAGCAGATGTTTGAGGTGGAGATTGAGTGGGACAAGGTGCTTCTGGTGCTTATCTCTATGTTTGTATCTTGGATCAGCATGATCGCGTCGGGCTTTGCGGCGATTATCTCAGTGCGAACCGTCCTCTCGCGAACAAAATTGGCAGGGGTTCTCGCGGTCATCGTTTACCTGCTAATCAATTGGGGAACGAACTGGCTGACCGGGAAGGTCAATGGGCTGTCGACCGGGGCAGATACCGAGATGCTGTACTATTGCCTTGGACTCGGGGTGACTGCCGTGATCACGGTGATTTTGTTGGTGTTTTCCGGCTGGATGGCGGAGAAGAAGCTGAGTGTATGAGGCTCCAATGGTGACACAATAAATACTATTGAGAAATAACCGCTTGTCTCTGCGAGCTAGAATGACAGGTTTTAATATGCAGGAAGGAAACCAGAAATGGATAAGGAATTGGATGAAAAAACAATAGGCATTGCGCTGCTTGGTCTTGGGACAGTTGGATTTGGGACATACAAGGTGCTGAAGGCGCAGCGAGAAGAGATGCCTCACAAAATCGGAGTGCGTTTGGAGCTTCGTCATATTTTGGTACGCGACAAAGAGAAGGCGGCCAGGCGGACAGGTGAGCCGGCGCTTGTCACAGACAATTATGACGAAATTCTAAAAGATGACAAGACGCAGATTGTGGCTGAGCTGATCGGCGGTATCGAGCCGGCCCGCACATACATAGAAAAGGCGCTGATGGCTGGAAAGCATGTTGTGACGGCAAACAAGGATCTGATAGCGGCAGATCACGGTAGACTTCTGGACCTTGCAAAGGAGAGACATTGTGATCTGATGTTTGAGGCGGCTGTGGCAGGGGCGATCCCGGTGATCACGCCGTTGAAGCAGAGTTTGGCGGCAAATCACCTGACTGAGGTCATGGGAATTGTCAATGGAACGACGAATTTTATCCTTACAAAGATGACACAGGAGAACATGGAATTCTCTGAGGTTCTTGCGCTGGCACAGAGGCTTGGATATGCTGAGGCAGATCCCACTGCGGACGTGGAGGGATTGGATGCAGGGCGTAAGATCGCGATCATGGCCTCGATTGCGTTTAATTCCAGGGTCTCTTTTGAAAATGTGAGCATGGAGGGAATCCGTCAAATATCAGCCAACGATATTCGCTATGCAGGTGAGATGGGCTGTGTGATTAAGCTGATCGGTATGGCGCAGTGTGATGGCTCGGCGATTGAGGTGTATGTCGCGCCAATGCTGATTCCGAAGAATCATCCGCTGGCGTCGGTGAATGATTCATACAATGCGGTATTCGTGCGCGGCGACGCGGTCCAGGATGTAATGTTCCAGGGACGTGGCGCCGGTGAGCTGCCGACTGCGAGCTCTGTGGTCAGCGATATATTTGAAGTTGCGCGAAATATTGAGCATGGATGCTGTGGGAGGATTTCCTGTACGTGTTACAAGCAGCTGCCGATTGTCGCGCCGGAAAATGTGCGGAGCAAGTATTTTCTGCGCGTAGAGGTGGAGGACCGAATCGGCGTGCTGGCTGAGTTGACGGATGTGTTTGCTCGACACAAGGTCAGCGTGGAGCAGATTATCCAGAAGCAGCGGACGGGTGACAGTGCAGAGATTGTCGTGATCACGGAGAAAGTGCGCGAGGGCGATTTCCGCAAGGCGGTGCAGTGTATCGCCGACAAGTCTGGCACGAGGAGAATATGTTCGACGATTCGTGTGCACACGTTATAGGCAGGAAGAGACATCAGATAAAGCGATTGGAATGTTTTGGGGGCATTTGCCCTTGAGAGGATATTTTAAAAGAGGCGATCATATTGAGTCGACAGAATATAGATATGCTGCATGGAAGCATCGGGGACAAACTTCTGCGGTTCGCACTTCCGCTGGCGGCGACGGGCATGCTGCAGCAGTTATTTAACGCGGCGGATGTCGCTGTAGTCGGACGCTTCGTCGGACCGAATGCGATGGCTGCGGTGGGAAGCAACAGCGCGATCATTGGACTCCTGGTGAATGGGTTTGTCGGAATTTCGCTCGGGGCGAATGTGGTGATCTCGCGCTATACAGGGCAGGGGAATGCGGAGGGAATTTCGAAGAGTGTGCATACCTCCGTGCTGTTTTCTTTGATTGGCGGTGTTGTGATCACGCTGCTCGGGGAGCTGATTGCGCCGGTGCTTTTGAGTCTCATGTCGGTGCCGGACGAGGTATTCCCGATGGCGTTGGCCTATCTGAGAGTGTATCTGCTCGGGATGCCGGTGATTTTTCTCTACAATTTCGAGTCGGCGATCTTTCGAAGCCAGGGAGACACGAAGACGCCGTTGGTTTGCCTGGTGATTTCCGGTGTGCTCAACGTGTTTTTGAACCTGTTCTTCGTCTGTGTTGTCGGTATGACGGCAGACGGTGTGGCGACGGCGACGGTGTTGTCCAATCTGGTCAGTTCCGCACTGCTGTTTGTACTTCTGCGCAGGCGAAAAGATCTGATCCACCTGGAGGTCTCTGAGCTACGGATTCACACGGATGTGCTGGGGAGCATCGTCCGTATCGGCCTTCCGGCAGGACTCCAGAGCATGGTGTTCTCGCTGTCCAACATGTGTATTCAGTCCGCGATCAATAGCTTGGGTGCAGATGTGATGGCGGCGTCCTCTGCGGCGTTCAACATCGAGATCCTGGCATATTACCTGATCAATTCGTTCGGGCAAGCATGTACAACCTTTGTGGGACAGAATTACGGTGCGGAGAATATCCCGCGTTGCAGGAGAGTCACACGTATCAGCCTGTTGATGGATGTCGGGGTCACTCTCGTGGCGTCATTCGGGATTCTGGCATTGGGACGTCCTCTGCTCGGAATCTTCACCGGTGATGCACAGATCATCTCGCTTGGAATGATCCGCCTGCGCTTTATCTTAGCGGCGGAGGCGGTCAATGCTGTGATGGAGATCATGTCGGGAGCTATGCGGGGCTATGGCTATTCGCTGGTGCCGGCGGTTCTCACGTTTGTAGGTGTCTGTGGGATTCGCATCGGCTGGGTATATACGGCGTTTCGAGTCTCCGGCACGTTCTTTACATTGATGATGGTCTATCCGGTGAGCTGGGTGGTGACAGCGGCTGCGCTCGTGTTTGCGTATCTGCGCTACATGCGGATGCACCATCTTCGGCAGGGACAGGCTGCTTGAGAAAGCGCAGCAACTCTGTCCGCAGAACGGAAATATGAAATAGGGAAAGGAAACAAGAACAATAATGCAACACGCGATCTTTAACTACGGCGCAGCACAGTGGCTGCTGTTCTTTTACATCTACTGTTTTTTCGGCTGGATTTTCGAGAGCACTTATGTCTCGCTGAAACAGAGGCATTTTGTGAACCGGGGCTTCTTGCATGGACCGTTCCTTCCACTGTATGGCAGTGGGGCGGTGCTGATGCTGTTTGTCTCCATCCCGGTGCAGAATAATCTGGTTCTCGTGTATTTCGCGGGTTGTATTGCGGCAACTGCGCTGGAGTATGTAACCGGGGTGTGCATGGAGGCGCTGTTTAAGGTGCGATATTGGGACTACAGCGACAAGAAGTTTAACTACAAGGGGCAGATTTGCCTTGGCTCGACTCTGGCCTGGGGGTGCCTGACCGTTCTGCTGGTATATGTGATCCATCGACCGATCGAACAGTTCGTGCTCGGCTTACCGCATCGTCTCACTCTCATGGCCACGTACGCGGTCACAGTTGTGATGGCGGTCGATATGGCGCTCTCGTTCAAGGCGGCTATGGAGTTGCGAAATGTGCTTGCGAGCATGACGGCTGTGCGCCAGAAGCTGGAGGCTCTGCAGCACAGGGCCGATGCGATCCTGGCTTTCGCTCAGGGCGACAAGCTTGCAGTTCCGTCTGATCTCGGCTCGAAAGTGAAGGGCGCGGCAGTGGAGCGCTTGGAAGCTGTACTCGGAAAACTGGAGCAGTACAAGGAAAGGCTCGGAAGTTACCGCGAGGAATCGGAGAGTATGCGGCTTCGCTTTGAAGTGCTCAAGGAGCGCAGCAGTCAGGCTATGAATAGACTCGGTTACCACAATCTCAGCATCCTGCGCAACAATCCGAGCGTGACTTCACGGCACTTCCGGGAGGCGTTAGGTGAATTGAAGGAGACGGTTCGAAAAGGGAAGAAGAATCAGACGAAAGAACAATCAGAAGAATGAACAGAAAAGGCAGGATAGAAAGAGCATGACAGAAAGGAGCAACGGGATGAGGTATGATTTTGACCAAATAATCGATCGCAGAAATACGAATTCCTTGAAATGGGACGTGAAGGAAAATGAGCTGCCGATGTGGGTGGCAGATATGGACTTCGAGACTGCACCCGAGATTCAGGAGGCGATTCAGAAGAGGGCGGCCTTTGGGGTGTTTGGCTATCAGATCATGCCGGACGAGTGGTACGAGGCGTACATCGGCTGGTGGAGGGACCGCCACGGGTATCGGATGGAGAAGGACTGGCTCATGTTCTGCACAGGCGTCATCCCGGCGGTTTCGAGCGCGGTGCGCAAGCTGACGACGCCGGCGGAGAAGGTGCTGATCCAGACGCCGGTCTACAATATTTTCTTCAATTCGATTCTGAACAACGGGCGCGAGGTGCTTGAGAATCCGCTGAAATACGAGAACGGGAACTATGAGATGGATTTTGCGGACCTCGAGGAGAAGCTTGCCGACCCGCAGACGACTCTGATGATCCTGTGCAATCCACAAAATCCGGCAGGGAGAATCTGGAGCCGGGAGGAGCTTGCGCGGGTGGGAGAGTTGTGCGCAAAATACCATGTGACGGTGCTCTCCGACGAGATTCACTGCGACCTGACGGTGCCGGGCGCGGATTATGTTCCGTTCGCGTCGGCTTCGGAGGTTTGCCGGGATATCAGCGTGACCTGTATCGCACCGACCAAGACGTTCAATCTGGCTGGGCTTCAGACCTCTGCAGTGTGTGTGCCGAACCCATTCCTGCGGCATAAGGTTTGGCGAGGGCTGAATACGGACGAGGTCGCGGAGCCAAATTCATTCGCGGTGGATGCTGCAGTGGCGGCTTTCACGAAGGGCGGTCCGTGGCTCGACGAATTGCGAGAGTATATTTTTGCCAATGAGAAGATGGTGGCCGAATTTCTCGTGCGGGAACTCCCTCAGGTGAAGCTTGTGCAACATGAGGCAACCTATCTTTTGTGGTTGGATTGCAGGCAGGTGACCGAAGACAGCGAGGAGCTAGCAGATTTTCTCAGGGCAAAGACAGGGCTGTTCGTCACGGCCGGCATCCATTATGGGGAGGCAGGACGCCAATTTTTGCGAGTGAATATTGCGTGCCCGCGGTCGATCGTCATGGACGGACTTGACAGGTTGAAACGGGGGATCGAACTCTATGAGATGAATTGAAAATGGAGGGGTTTCCAGCTATGACTTCGCTGGTCAGGAAAACGGCTCATAAGGCATGGAATGTGAGGCAGACTCGAAAAGTAAACGAATGGGAAGTCCGAAAAGAACCGGAGTAGTTTATGGCTCGGCTCTCCGTCAGGGGTTCAGAATGAGAGTCGGTGGGCAGATCGAAAATATTGAACAGAAAAATAGGGTTACGGTGCCAAAATATTCAGATAAAAGAAGGAAAGCATGGCTGCTATGCGTAAAAAGCATGGCGTGGCATGCGAAAGAAGTAATTGCTATTTTGGGCGACAGGACATAAAATGAGTCTATAAATACAATTACAAAATTAAAGGAAGGATGATGCAACATGTTCAGGATCAGGAAAATCGCAGCAGTAATGGCAGCGGCGGCGCTGGCGGCGTCGCTCACGGCGGCAGGCGTAAGAGCGCAGGAGGGCGATCGTCTCGACGAGATCATGGGGAGAGGCTATATCATCGTCGGCACGGAGGGCACGTATTCCCCGAACAGCTATCATGATGAGGACGACAATCTGGTTGGCTTCGACGTGGAGGTCGCGGCGCTGATCGCAAAGTACATGGGTGTGGATGTGCAGTACATGGAGACCGAGTGGGCTTCCATTTTCGCGGCGCTGGATGCGGGAAAGATCGACATGGTTGTCAACGAGGTCGGCTACACCGACGAGCGCGCGGAGAAATATGATATGTCCGAGCCGTACGCGTTTTCGAGAAGATGCATTCTGGTCGAGGGCGACAATGAGGATATCAAGAGCTTTGAGGATCTTGCGGGTTTTACGGCGGCGAACGAGTCCACCAGCATCTTCGGGCAGATGGCGCAGGAGTACGGCGCGGAGCTTGACCCGGTCAACGCGATGGCGCAGTCGATTTCCGAGGTGCTCAACGGGCGCGCGGACTGCACGCTGAACTATGAGACCGCGTTCAACGATTACATGAAGGAGCATCCGGAGGAGGATGTGAAGATCGTGGCGTACGCGGATCCGGAGCCGAGCTCCTATGTCCCGGTGACAAAGGGCAACGAGCGGCTGATC
>CANQEB010000084.1 GCA_947594085.1 uncultured Lachnospiraceae bacterium
CACGCCCAATCTGCTGCTTGTAAATAATCGGTGAAATGGTTGGCCGCAGCAGGATCACCCCGCTCACATCGTCCACATGAATGCCTTCATTCAACATATCGATGCAGAAGAGCAGCTTCAGGTGACTGCTTTCATCCGCTTTGAACCTCGCGAATTCTTCCTCCGCCTGCGCGTCCTCAGAATAAACCGAGTAGATATGCGGCCGGGGATCCACCTTGCCGAACCACTCCTGCACCTTTTCCATCATTTCCTGCATGTGCTCGTAGCCCGCGCAAAATACAAGGTATTTACCATATCGTCCGCTATTTTCTGGCCGACTGCTTTGTTCCGGCTGTCCAATCTGCTCTATGGCTGCTGCCGCCCTGGATCCTTCGTATTCTTTGCAGACAGCTTCCTCTTTCACCATATGCTTCCGGAAGACCTCGTCCAGCCCATCCGCTTTTTCAAGCGCGCGCCGCAGGGCTTCGAGATATTTTTCTGCCTCCGCACGCACCGCCTTGCTCTTTGCATTTCGAGCGCGTTCACGGTAGCGCTCCAACTCCTTCTGGGAAGAGTACATCGATAATACGTACTTAGGCGGACTCAAAATTCCCCGCACAATCGCGTCTCCCAGCGTCATCTCCGAGGCGATGTTTCCGTCGAAGAGCTCGTCTGCCATGTCACGCTGCCCGTCCAGATAGCGGATGCTCGTTGCGGAGAGTCCAAGCACCGGAGCATTCGGATATTGTGCCAGCAGCCGTCTCACTCCCTGTCCCCACATTTTCGCTCCGCATCGATGGAATTCATCCAACACTATGTAATCTGGCCTAATATATTCAAGCTCTTCCTCCTGCATCAGCATGAGACGCGCGTAAGTAAAGAAACGGATATTCGTCAGAATGCCAGAATCCTCTTTTTCTGCAGGCACGTCGTCTGTTGTGCCGTCCGGCTCCTCGCATATTGCGACGCCAAAGGCTTTTCCTGTCGATTCATCGAGCACTTTGGCTTTCATCTCTTCCTCTGCCTTGCACGCCGCCCGCCAGTTATCCAACTGTGTCCGGAAGATATATTCGGAAGGTGAAAGCCAACAGACCGTCTTGTCCGGAAAGTCCTCACAGAGCTTGAATCCAATAAAGGATTTGCCCGTGCCGGTCGGATGGATTACCGCCGCTTTGCCTGTTCTGGCAAGCATGGAGAGTGCCGATTCATAAGCTTCTTGATTATGCTCGAACAATACAGCTCCCATAGCGGTCTTCCCTTTCAAAGCATTTTCACCACGCGGATCTCTGCGCCAAAGGTTTTTCTCAGCTTTCCATCTTGCTCCAAATCCCACTGGAAGGTGTAATGAAGTATGGTACTTCATTACATAATGAATGAAATATCCAATATTTTAAGGAAAAACTGTCGCCACAGGACTACAATTTTAACTTCGAAAAAATCAGACAAAAAGAAAACGATCCTGCCGCAGCCCTATAAGTAAGGAGCTTTGCGGATAAAATCGCTGACCAGAATTTTGACTGCAAATAGCTGGAAAAGATTGGAAGATTTCTTTTGATATGTCAGAAAACAGAAAAATACAAATATGAATTAACAGTTATTATCTCTGGAAATATTTTATAGAGACGAAGCAACGGTTGACATACGACTTTTCAAGTGATAAAATGCCATCGTATCAGGCGAAAAAATTGAAACTAAGCGTTCCGGATTATGTAATGAAGTACCATACTTCATTACTTTTTTTATCCTGATTTCTATTCCACAGAACATCTCATAGGTAAATAGCAAGCAGAACATCTCATAAACCAAATCGCTTCTAGATGGGAGAGATCTCCGCTACTTGTATTTATAGCACATGCCTCAATGCCCGATATCCGCTTTTGCAGAATCTACGGCATGCTGCTCAGTGCACCCGTTTCAACACCTCTGTGGTCAGAGCGCCGATCAAAAAACCTGTTACGACGCCGGAGATTAGAAGGATGGGAGCATAATAGACGAGACTGACGCTCTCTACAACGGCCATCGCGACCAGAAGCTGACCGATATTGTGCGCGATGCCTCCGGCCATGCTGATTCCGAATACACTGAAACGCGGGCTGCTCTTCAGCAAGCTCATGACGAGCAAGCTCAATGCAGCCCCAGCAAGACTGTACAGGATGCTGAAAGCATTTGTAAAAAGAATCCCTATTACAATAATCCGAACTGCTGAGACAAGCGCGGCCTCCCGCCAGGAATAACGCATCAAAAGAAAAAGGACAGCCAGATTAGCCAGCCCGAGCTTTACACCGGGAATCCCGGTCGGAATCAGAAGTTCCACATATCCGAAAATGATCGCAAGCGCTGAGAAAAGCCCCAGCAACGCTGTCTTCCTGTTCATTGTGTGTGCCGCCTTGTCGAAAAATTTGTATCTTGGCATACTTTATCATAACCGGGCGGGAAAAGCAATGTATACAAATTGTCGGTTAAATTCTCGCCTTTTTAAAGGTTTCCCTTGTGTATCATTCAATTCTATAGTATACTATCTCCGCTCCAAAACCGTAATTCGCACTTCTGATACACGTTACTATGTGGATCCTTCTATTGCTGTTGCTGATAACAATATAATTTATAATTTTCCGGGAGAGTTTTACAGATATGCCATGCTCAGAAAAAAGTAAACACAAAATCTCCATTTTTAGAAAGCTCAGATCTGGTATTCCCTGCGGTCGCTTTTTGTCGGCCTTACTCCTGCTGTTTCTGCTCTCTTTCTGTCTGAGCGGCTGTCGCAAGCAGGACTCTTCTGCCCAAGTCTCTGACGTCGGATTCTATTTTGACACGGTGGTGGAGCTGCGCCTGAACGGCACGGACGATTCCAAACTGATCGAGGAATGCTTCAAGATGATGGGGCAATATGAATCGCTCTTGAGTCGCACTCGTGAGGGAAGCGACGTCTGGAGAATCAATCATAGCGCCGGAGAGCCGGTCGAAGTGTCAGACGACACAGCAGCCTTAATCACACTGGCACAGAAATATTATGAGCTCTCGGACGGCGCATTTGACATTACGATCGCCCCCTATGTCACGATCTGGGATTTCCAAAACAATCCGGGCAATGTGCCGGCAGACGCGTCAATCGCCGCCGCACGCATTCATGTCGGTTTTCCGCTGTTGCATCTAGACGGAAATATCGTCACCCTCGACGATCCGCGGGCCGCCATCGATCTCGGCGGAATTGCAAAGGGTTATATTGCAGACCGTCTGAAAGCGTATCTCGTCGGTGAAGGCATCACCAGCGGCTACATCAACCTCGGCGGCAATATGCTCGCCATCGGGACGAAGCCCGGCGATATCCCCTGGAACATTGGGATTCGTAAGCCCTTTGCGGAAGCCTCTGATATAATCACGGCCGTGAAGGTGAACGGGCTGTCCGTTGTCACCTCCGGGCCCTATGAGCGCTACTTCGAGAAAAATGGCACGATCTACCATCATATTTTGGATCCGAAGAGCGGTTATCCTGTCTGGAACGGACTTTCAAGTGTCACGATCTTGTCATCCTCTTCCGCCGACGGCGACGCACTCTCCACGGCCTGTTTTGTACTTGGCCTTGAGCGCGGCATGGAGCTCATCGAATCCTTGGACGGCATCGAGGCGCTATTTATAACCGACGATGAAGAGCTGCATTATTCCAGCAATTTTCCTCACGATACTGACTAGGCGGCATCCCCATCTTCCGCTTAAACAGGCGGCTAAAATAGTGCACATCCATAATTCCAACCTGCTTGGCTACCGTCTTGATCGGATTGCTCGTAGTCAACAACAAATCCGCCGCTGTGCGGATCCTGCGATCCGTCACGTAATCCGTGATCGTCATTCCCACCTCGCGCCGGAACAGATTCGACAGATACGAGCGATTCACACTCAGAGTCTCCGCAAAATACTGCAATGTGAGCGTCTGACCGAGATCCACATCGACCGTCAGAAGAATCTTCTGCACGAGGAGTGAGTATGAGCTGATTGCCTTCAGCTGGTTCAGCCTGCAGAAGCGCTCCACCATCTCCTCGCCGATGCGCCGGCATTCCTCCACATTCACCGCCTCGTAGATCCGCTGCGTGAATCCCGCATGGATATCCTCCAGAAATACATCAATCACCCGCATTCTGCGCAGCTCCTGGATCGCCAGGGCTTTCGTCTGGATCAGATCATATTTCCATTCCGTCAGTTCATCCTTCAACAGGCCCGGAACACTTATTTCATTCCGGGCCCGCAGTGCCTGAAGCGCCTGATATTCGTTTCCGTCACGTATGCCGCGGAGCAACTCATCCATCAGTTCATATCTTCTGGCCACGCTCCCTGCATGTCTCTTAAGTCCGCTCTCCGCAATCGCGGAAAACGGTCTCTTCTCTTTCTCTTTCAAGTCGTCATCTCCGCTTCAGAATAATATTCTCTTGTTATTTCGCAGCCGCATGCTTCCCTGCAAGCATACCGAATGTATAACAACGTCCGAGCGAAAGTCCCGTCTGGTGGAACGGATAGTCCGCACCGCCGTAAAACGGACCGCCGAGGTTGCCGACACAGTACAGACCATCGATCACCTCTCCGTCTGCGTTCAGCGCCTGGCCGTTCTCATTCGTCATAACACCGGAGTCCACCGAAGACACACGGATGTGCTTGCGCACGCCCCAGAATGGAGCCGTCTTGATCGGATGCAAGTATTTTGCCGGCTTGCCGAAGTCGGTATCCACGCCGTTCTCGCACATCTCATTGTAACGCTCCACCGATGCTTTCAACGTGTCCGCTGGGATGTCTAATTTCTCTGCAAGCTCCTCGAGCGTGTCGCAGCAATAACTGTCGATCAGGTTCGGGAACACACCCTGCGGATCTTCGACCGCGCCCGGAATATATTTCTGCATACCCTCTGGCGGCACCATGTTGCTGACAAACTCGTCCTGCGGCCAGTTCACATAGTCGCTGTCGTAGATTGTGCAGTACCAGCCTCTGGAGCCGTCCGGATGGTTCGCATCCACATTCGCACCGTTGTATCTCCTCTGATATTTCAGGACATTACCCATATAGACGAAACCGGTGTACTCATTCGTGAAGCGCTCGCCGTCCATATTCAGGTACAGGAATGGCTCCTCGTACATCTGCCCGGAGTCAAAATCATGCATCATCTTTGTGTGCCCGAGCGGCTCCATCTTCGCCCCCGCGCTCAGTGCAAGCACATGGCCATCGCCAGTCTTGTGATACTGTTTCTTGTCGAACTCGGCGATATCCGGGCACCAGCGCGCCACCATCGCGTCATTGTTCATATAGTCGCCTGTCGCAAGGATCACACCCTTTGCCGCGTTGAACTGAATGTATTTCCCATCGGAATCCTTCGCGATGACACCGGTCACCTTGTCCCCGTCCTTCACGAGCTGGACCGCCGGCGTGCTGTAGAACACCTCAAGGTTTGGATTCTTCGCGACAACGTTGTCCAGGACCTCCTGCAACACATTGCCGACATTCTGCGGCTTCGGTCCGATCCAGGGCGCCATGAAATAGCAGTGGTCATCGCCGTAATAATAGCTGTCAAGACGGTCGCTCCACATACCAGTCAGATCCTGGCTCGTGCTCAGATAGGCAAACAACCCTTTGCCGTTGTTCAAGAGCTCGCTGCACTTTGAATTGTCATCTACCTTCGTGCCGTCGCCGTACTCAGTCTCCTGCGTGAGGCCAGCGCGGTTCAAATACCACATCAGTGCCTCCTCGGAGTGATCCGCATATGCCTTCAACAGGCGCGTGTCTGCGCGCCAGTCATTCAATCCGTTCGTGTGATGCACCCACTTCATAATGCCGGCCTCTGTCGATTTCGACTTGATAATCGCGGAACCACAGTTGCCCTGCGACACGACACTCGCCTCTTTCTGGAGCAGTGCAACGGAAGCGCCTGCCTCTGCCGCGAATCCGGCTGCCGGAACGCCTGCTGCCCCTGCGCCTACCACGACGACATCATAATCCTTCACCTCATCTGGGGTCACCGCGCCGAGCTCACAGGCGGAGCCTTCCACTTCTTCTTTTGTCAGCTCACTTGGCACCTCATAGTCCTCAGCTGCCTGGTTCGCAGAAATCTCTACCGTCTCACCCTTCGCCTGTGCGATACAAGCCTGCGCCGCCTTCGCTGCCGCGCTAGATGTCGTGGTCGCGCCACTGATCGTGTCGATCTCACCGCTCTGCACTTCCATAATCATCTTCGCGAGATCCTCCCCGTACATTCCACCGATATTCGGGGTCTCCTCTGAGACGTCAACCTTGACATCCGTAATACTCTCTGCGTCGAATGTCATCGTCACGGTCACCGTGCCAATGCCCTGCGCTGTCGCACTGTATGTACCCGGCTTGTAAGTTCCGCTGCCCTCCCCGGCAAACGCGACTCCTCCCAGCACACCGGCCGCCGCCACGCTGAGCGCTCCCGCCGCTGAACCTTTCAAAAAGTCACGGCGCGAAATATGCTTCGAATTGCTTTCCTGCCCTTTTTTCATCCCTCTTTTCCTCCTTCTTAATCCAAAATTTACTATTGCAGATAGTATATCATATATACTATCTCATTTTACACATATTTTCTCAAAAAACAAAAATTATCTAACAAAAACAAAAAATTTTCCGCAGAAAGAAATCAAAAGAAATGGTATTCTAAAAGTGGTTTATTGTGCATTTTGCCAATATGGAGAGCCTGCGCAAATTATGTATTCTGGTGGTCTCCAATTTTGTCCGCGCACAACAAGCCAGAAGGGAGATTTTTCTATGAAAATCGGCTTACAGGAGCTGCTCGTAGTCTTCATCGTCGCCCTGGTCGTGATCGGCCCCGACAAGCTTCCGTACTACGCGAAAAAGCTCGGACAGGCGTTCGGCCAATTTCGAAAATATACCGAGGAAGCGACAAAGGATATCCGGGAGAGCGTTGTGGAGCCACTCAACGAAGCGCAGAAGCCGCTGCGCGAAGCTATGGCCCCGGTCACGGAGCTTGAGAAGGATGTTCGCAAAAACGTAAACGAGATCAGGAAATCGATCTCAGATATCGGAAAGCCGATGGACGACAAGAAAGATTCAGAAAAATCCGACGCAGCCGCCGGGCTGTCTGGGCAAGACATTTCTGGCGAAGACTCCGCATTATCGCAAACAGCAGCTGCACCATTGGATTCCGCAGAAGCGATATCAGAGACAGAATCCATATGACTTTTCTGCTATTAGAATCACTCATCTTATTTACAGGAGGATGCAATTATGAAAATAGGTACCACTGAATTACTTGTCATTCTGGCAATCGTCGTTTTGATCTTCGGGCCAACTCAGCTGCCGAAGCTGAGCAAAATGTTCGGCAAGAGCGTCAAAAATTTCCGTGACAGCGTATCGGGCGACGACGAAAAAGAAAAAGACTCCGACGCAGTGGAGAAATAATGGCGCGCAACAAAGAAAAAAACATGACCCTGTCCGGGCATCTTCGGGAGCTTCGCAACCGCGTGGTGATTTGCCTCATCTGCCTGGTCGTCTCGTTCCTCGTCGGGCTGCACTTTGCACCGGATGTCATCGACTTTCTGACTGGCATGGGTAAGACGTATGGTTACACATACGTGTACATTGCGCCGCAGGAGCTGCTGATGCAATATTTTTCTGTTGCGCTTCTCGCTGGCGTGTGCATCACCCTCCCACTGATCCTTTATCATGTGTGGGCGTTTGTACAGCCCGGTCTGAAAAAGAACGAAAATATCCTTTTTCTTTCGGCCATGTTTTTTGGACTGCTCTGTTTTGCTGCCGGCATTCTATTTGCCTACAAGATTATGCTGCCATTCATGCTGTACTTTCTGATCGACATCAGCAAAGGCAGCGGGATCACCGCATCCATCAGCGTACAGAACTACATGTCCTTTCTGCTCACGATCTTTGTGATTTTCGGAATCGTATTTGAGCTGCCGGTCGTCTCCGTCATGCTCACACAGATGGGACTTCTGAAAATAAAATGGATGAAGGTAGGGCGCCGTTTCGTCATTGTGTTGATCTTTTTTATCGCTGCAGTCATCACGCCTCCTGACATCGTGTCTCAGATCATGGTGGCTGTCCCGATGATTGGGCTTTATGAGCTTAGTATTCTGATTTCCTCTCTCCTGCTTCGTCTGCGCAGGCGCAGAAAAGCGCGGGAGGACGAATAAGCATCACTGTACATTTTATCCTTGTGTGAACGTTTCATATATTATATTTTAGGAAAGATTTAGGAAAGGAACAGAGAAAAATGGGAAATGAATCAATGTCAAAAAGCACCTTTGTAAAAGGGCTTGCCGCCGCGGTGGTCGTAGCTGCGAGTCTTGGAATTATGACGGTCGGTGAATATGCCATCAAGAGCACACCTGATACCGAGGCCGCTTCCTCCGAAACTGTCTTGACAGAATCTCCGACTGCGGAAACTGCCGGCACAGAACTTGTTTCGGAAACTCCGACCACGGAGGCACCCGAGACGAAAGCTACCGGCACCGCTGCTGCCGGCACTGCGGAAACCGAGGCAGCTGAGTCAGAGAGTCCTTCGGAAGCTGCCGTAACCGTCATCGGCGGAGCAGATGGCCCGACCTCCATCTTCCTTGCAGGCAAGCTCACGGACGATATCGCATATATGGAGCCTGAGACGTACGAGACTGTCTCTGAATCTCCGGAAGGGCCATTCACAGCAGGCACATATAGCGCCTCCGCGACGGGCATCTCGAGCGACGTGGCCGTCACGATGACCTTTGACGAGACGCGCATTCTCTCCATGGATGTCGACGTATCCGGAGAGCCACACGGAAAAGGGAGCTTGATCGATGCTGAGATTACCAAACGTATTCTCGCGGCTCAGACTGCCGAGGTGGACGGTGTCTCTGGCGCCACTGTCACTTCCGATGCCATTCGTTCAGCCGTTGCTGACTGTATCGCACAGGCGCAGGGCGCATTCGAGCCTGAGACAGAGTTTGACACAGAAGTCGAATCTGAGCTTCTGGCCCCCGCGGAGCTTTCCGCTATTTCTGAGACCGTATCAGAGACAGAATCAGAAGCGGAATCAGAGTCAGAACTGCTAACCGCAGCTGAACTGGCCGCCGCCGAAGACTGAATACCCAGGACATACATGTAAATGTAGCAATTTCCCGGAATGCAATAAGCCATGTCCAACCATATATCTATGCGAGGGCAAGGTGTTTAAAGATATGAAAGAGAAAGGAAGAAAAATATGGAAAAAGGACAGATTTCACGCAGAACATTCATCAAGGGAATCGCTGCTGGCGCGGTCAGCGTGGCTGCACTCGGCGGAATCCAGGCAGGTGAATATTTTCTCGACGAGAAGGCGAAGAACAGCAAGC
>CANQEB010000085.1 GCA_947594085.1 uncultured Lachnospiraceae bacterium
CTCGGTCTCCTGCGCGGTTGTCAGCTCCACTGCTCTTCACGGCTATCAAAGGTTGACCTGAACACACTTCGCAAACTAGGTCTGAATGTCACGATGGAGCCATCATAAAACGTGTTATTTTGTCTATTTAACCAACAATTTTAACCATTTTGTCATAAATTTTGTTAGTTTATGGCTTGCAATATGCGCAATAATGATATATGATGCAAATGGTAGAACATAAAATCTGTGATTTGCTAGATTTCTACACAGATGGTCGATACAATTTCATTTATGAGGAGGAATTATGAAAATGAAAAAGACAGTAAAGGAAGTCGTCTCTGAAAAGATAGAAGAAAAGGTTGCAGAGGCGAAAAAAGAAACCGTAAAGCCGGAAGCGAAAAAGGCTGAGACGAAGAAACCGGCAATCAAGAAGCCTGCTGTTGCGAAGAAAGCCGCTGTCAAGGAGACAATTTATCTTCAGTATCTCGGCAAGGAAATCAACAAGGATGACATCGTAAAGAGCGTTAAGGATGTCTGGACAAAGCAGTTAAAGAAAAAGGTTGGCGATCTGAAGTCGATTGATCTGTATCTTAAGCCGGAGGAGAATGCTGTTTACTACGTAATCAACGGTGATGTGACCGGCAGCCTCAATATCTAAGCTCAAACAAAACCAAATAAATTCAAAAGGGAGTTGTCTCACACAACTCCCCTTTTCTTGTCTGATTTATCATTGTAATGCTGCCGATGTCAGAAATCCCTTGATCGGATGTTCAGTCTCCAATCTAAATCTCCCCGCGCAAGCCCAAGCACCAGCGACTCTGCCGTGGCGATGTTCGTCGCGATCGGAATATTGTACTGATCACAGCATCTGGAAATCGCGAAAATATCCGGCGCGTTCGGACTGGTCATCAATGGATTGTAAAAAAAGATCACCATATCCATGCCGTTCCGCTCGATCATATCAATAAACTGCCTGTCTCCGCCTACACTTCCAGGCAGAAATTTATACACCTTAAGATTTGTGACATCCTCAATCCTTCTCCCGGTGATACCGGTCGCGTACAGATCATGTTTCGATAAAATATACTTGTAAGCGAGACAAAAATTCTCCATCAAAACTTTTTTGTTGTTATGTGCGATTAGCCCTATATTCATCTCATCCACCTTTCAAGTCAAATTATCACAGATATATTATAGCAAAAATTTCTAAAAAATCAATCTTTTATTTGCTTTTTTTAGGAGAAATGACAGCATAACGGTTTGAAACAATTACCAGTTTATATAGAACTTAGCTGCATATACTAGAAGTGCAGCAAAAAGCTGCTAAAAAATAAATCGACAGATAAAAGTAGAAAATGTAGACAAAGGAGGCGTTTTAAATGTCAACATCTAACACAACAGCAGTACCAGAAGCAAAGGGTGCATTGGACCGTTTCAAATTCGAGGTTGCGAATGAACTGGGTGTGCCGCTTACGGACGGTTACAACGGAAACCTTACCTCCAAGCAGAATGGTTCTGTAGGTGGATATATGGTTAAGAAGATGATTGAGGCGCAGGAGCGCCAGATGTCCGGCACCAGCCAGACTTCCGGCATGATGAAGTAAGATACAACAAGATAATCAGTCTCAAAAAACAAAAGGGATGCTGTGTAAAAGCAGCATCTCTTTTTCTCTGTAATTGGTCTGTGATTGGTCTGTAATTCATCCGGCTACAGGTTCAGGTGATCGCTCTGCTGACGCACGAGCAAGTCATAGTGTGCTCTGAGATCCATATGTCCCGGCAATGTGAGCTCCGGGTCTTCGCTCAGAAGCTCTCCGACGGCCTCATTTGCCTGCTGAAGTACGGCCGCGTCGGAATAGATGTCTGCGAGAGCGAAATCGAGCATCCCGCTCTGGCGCACGCCAAAAAGATCACCGGGGCCGCGCAGCTGCATATCCCGATTTGCGATCTCGAAACCGTCGTTGGACCTGTTCAGAATGTCAAGGCGCTGTTCGATCTGTTTCCCGGTGAGTGTATGCATGAAAATGCAGTAGGATTGCGCATCGCCTCTCCCCACACGCCCGCGCAGCTGATGCAGCTGCGCCAGACCGAAGCGCTCGGAGTTCTCGATCAGCATGACAGTAGCGTTCGGCACGTTGACCCCGACCTCCACAACGGTCGTTGAGACAAGCACCTGAATCTCATTGTTCAGGAAGCGCTCCATGATCTCGTTCTTTTCACCCGGCTTCATCTTTCCGTGCAGATATTCGACCACTATGCTCCTCGGCAGGGCTTCCCGAAGCTTTCCCGTGTATTCGATGACATTCTCCGTCTCATCTGATGTCTCGCTCTCCTCCACCATTGAACAGATCACATAGGCCTGATGGCCTTTCTCCACTTCCTGCCGGATCCACTCGTAGGACTTTTTTCGGAATTTCGTGTCTACAACGCAATTCTTGATCGGCAAACGGTTCGCCGGCATCTCGTCGATCACGGAGATATCCAGATCGCCGTAGAGGATCACGGCGAGCGTCCGCGGAATCGGTGTCGCGCTCATGACGATCGTGTGCGGCGCGTTTCCTTTCTGAGCAAGAAGCTCCCTCTGCCGCACGCCGAAGCGGTGCTGCTCGTCCGTGATGACGAGTGCGAGATTTTTATATACCACCTTCTGCTGGATCAGCGCATGTGTGCCGATGATAACAGAAGCCTCTCCGGATTCGATCTTTTCGTACGCCTCTCTCTTCTGCCGGGCTGTCATGGAGCCGGTCAGGAGCACCGTTTTGACCGGAAAGGAGTGCTCGCGGATCAAACCTGTCAGGGATTCGTAATGCTGGCGGGCCAGCACCTCGGTCGGCACCATCAGAGCCCCCTGATAGCCGCTCTCCGCCACAGTCAGAAGCGCGAGAAATGCCACGATCGTCTTGCCGGAGCCCACATCGCCCTGAATCAGCCGCGCCATCACAGTCTCCCCCTGCAATTCCTGTTCGATTGCTGCCCAGACCCTTTTCTGCGCACCCGTCAGCTCATACGGCAGGCCGCAAAGCAATTTTCCCGCCATCTGCGACGGCCGGATGCAAAAGCTGTTTTGCGCAACCTCACGCTTTGACTTTAAGAAGCGCAGCTGCAGGATAAAAAAGAAGAATTCATCAAATACAAGCCGCTGCCTTGCCAGCACCAGGGAATGTTCGTCATCCGGAAAATGAATCTGCGCGATCGCAAAGTTGTACTCGGCCAGTCGGTACTCCTTCCGTATCTCTACAGGCATATACTCTCGCAGGAGCCCTTTTGTCGTGATCACCTGCCGTACCGCTTTTTGCAGCATATTGCCGGTCAGCCCCTTGACAAGTGGGTAAATCGGCAGCAGCTTACCAGACATTTTCACATATTGCTCAACGCGAAAAACAGCAGGCTGCTCCATGAACAGCCGCTGTCCTCTTCTCTTCACTCTCCCTCTGAACACATAAGGGAAACCTGCCCGAATCGTCTTTCCGAGATATGGCATGTTGAACCATGTCAGCGCGAGAAGATCGCTTCCATCACTGCACTCAGCAGTCGAGATAGAAAGTCCACGCACATGCCTTGTGGCGATCGAACCGGTCAACTGTGCTTCAACTGCAACTACCTCATCCTCCACCAACGCACGGATCGCGACTGGCTTCTCGAAGCGCTCGTATGTGCGCGGATAGTGCGCAAGCAGATCACTCAGATTCTCGATTCCAGCCTTTTCAAATGTATGTCTTGTCTTTTCGCCGACTCCCTTAAGGATATCGAGAGAAGATTCCAAATCCATAATAAACCCTCATCTTCACGGGTGCGACACCCCGATGGGAAAACCGCAGCTGCCCTCAGCCGCACGCTCTCGTAGCCTGTCAGCCACAATCATCTCACTGAGTCCGCAAGCCGTCCCAAGCTGCGTGCCTTCGCAACCCTTCACACAGAGATCATTCTGCCGAGATGATATAATAGTAAATCGGCTGGCCACCGTAGTTGAGCTCTACGTCGCACTCCGGGTACTGCGCCTCAATCTTCTCTCTGAGCTCAGATGCCTCATTCTCATTGATATCCTCTCCATAGTAGATGCTGATGAGCTCCGTCTCCTCGCCCACCATCAGCGCCACTGTCTCTTCCGCCACAGGCAGAATATCCTTTCCGACTGCGAGAATGGAGTGGTCACCGACCCCCATGATGTCTCCCGCCTGAATCGTCTTGTCGTCGATATGTGTATCGCGCACCGCGTAAGTGAGCTGCCCTGTCTTCACGCGAGCGATCTCTTCCTCCATCACCGCCGCATTCTCCTCCGGGGATTTCTCCGGAACATAGTTGATCACAGCCGTAATGCCCTGCGGCACCGTCTTCGTCGGCACAACAATGATATTCTTATCCTCAGTCAGATCGCGCGCCTGGTTCGCGGCCAGAATAATATTCTTATTGTTCGGCAGGATGAAAATATTCTTCGCGTTCACCTTCTCGATTGCATTCAACATATCCTCTGTGCTCGGGTTCATCGTCTGTCCACCCTCGATCAGATAGTCTACGCCGAGATCACGGAAGATGTCTGCGATACCGTCACCGATCGACACAGAAATAAATCCCGTCTCCTTCAGCTCCGCCGGGATCGCCGGCTCTTCCTTCTCCTGCCTGTCCTCCGACGGCGCTTGGACCGCCTGGCGCTCCGCCTCTTTGATCACCTTCTCATGATGCTCCTCGCGCATATTATCGATCTTCATGCTCGTCAGAGAGCCGTAGGTAAGCGCGCGCTGAATCGCGAGACCCGGATCGTTCGTATGCACATGCACCTTCACGATACCGTCATCCGAGACAACCACAATCGAGTCGCCGATCGACTCGAGAAATGCCTTGAAATCAAGCTCCGTCTCGTGCGTGTATTCCTTCTCCAGCATGATGATAAATTCCGTGCAGTAGCCGAACTTGATATCGGCCTCCACCGGCTCCGTCTGAGCCTGCCCTGCGGGAGCTGTCTTCTCCGTCGCAAGATCCACTCCGTAGTCGGTCTCCTTGCCGAGGAATGCGTCATACGCTCCCTTCAGTACTTGCAGAAGTCCTTGTCCACCGGAATCAACCACACCTGCCTCCTTGAGCACCGGTAGCATCTCCGGTGTCTGATTCAAGACCTCCTCCGCGCGCACAATAATCCCCGCAATCAGAGCCTCCATCTCGATATCCGGATTCTCCTCAAGCAATTCAATTGCACGGTCCGCCGCGCCTCTCGCCACTGTGAGGATCGTGCCCTCCTTCGGCTTCATAACTGCCTTGTACGCAGTCTCCACCGCCTTCTGAAAAGAAGCTGCGAGCACAGCAGTATTGATCTCCTGCTCAGAGCGAATCACCTTCGTGAAGCCTCTCAAAAGCTGGGACAAAATGACGCCGGAATTGCCTCTCGCTCCACGCAGAGAGCCAGAGGACACCGCCTTCGCAAAAGTATCCATTGTAAGATCTTCGAGCGCGGCAACCTCTTTCGCCGCAGACATGATCGTAAGCGTCATGTTGGTACCGGTATCGCCATCCGGCACCGGGAAAACATTCAGTTCATTGATCCATTCTTTGTTCGATTCCAATTTTTTGGCCCCGGCCAGAAACATTCTGGCACACAAGGATGCATCTATCGTATTTGTACTCAATGGTAGCTCCTCCTTAATCAATGACTCTCACGCCTTCGACGTACATATTGATCTTCTCGACTTCCATACCAGTGAACTCCTCCACGCGGTACTTCACATTGCCGAAGAGATTATCTGCAACCGCAGAAATACTCACGCCGTAAGAAACGATCACATGAAAATCGATCGTGATTCGATTGTCCTCGATCTTGACGCTCAGTCCGCGCTCAAGGCTGTCGCGGCGAAGCAGACGGACCAGTCCATCCTTCACATTGACGATTGCCATACCGACGATCCCAAAGCATTCAACAGCAACACTCCCGGCGTAGGTCGCGATCACATTCGGATCGATCACGATCGCGCCAAGCTCATTACTCATACGACCTTTCATAAACAGAACCTCCATCTATTCTGAACTTAAATCCATCATGTTCTCAGGCTTCCACGGCAGATCCCGAGGTCCGCTCGAAGCAGCCGCCGCGAAGCTTCCCTGCATACTTCATGCATATTCTACCAGAAAACATTCCCGTTGCAAAGACACATTTTCATATTTCAGAAAATATTTTTGCGGATATTTTCATAATTTCTGTAATTTCTGCTTGCAAATTAGCGAAGCATCTGATAGAATCAAAGTGCTGTGAGTCTGCGAGAGACGGCGGACTTAATACTATTTCAAGGAGGTGCGATCATGGCGAAATGTGCAATTTGCGATAAAGCTGTTCACTTCGGAAACAATGTAAGCCATTCTCATAGAAGAAGCAACAAGATCTGGAAGGCCAATGTCAAACACGTTAAAGTGAAGGTCAACGGTGCTGCCAGAAAGATGTATGTATGTACTTCTTGTCTGAGATCCGGCAAGGTTGAGAGAGCTTAATTTTTGAAAACACAAGGGAGCCGCTGCGATATGCAGCGGCTTCTTCATCTTTCCCTGCAAGCGGAATATTCATTTCCCGAGGATTTGCATGATTTTTATTATGAGCCATGCACAGCCCGGAAAGCCTACGGCTTCCCGGGCTGTGGGCATTCGCCCTATAAATCCTCGGAAAAAAATATTTCTCGCAAGCGGAATATTCATTTCCCGAGGATTTGCATGGCTCATATAAACAAGTTGTAGCCGAGCAGAAGGAAAAAAAGGATCAACAGCATGCTTATAAAAACACTCTCGATAAACAGCTCCAGCACCATGCCGACGGCAATCCAGAACATCGTATACCCTGTCAGTCTGCGCATCAGATATTTTCATTCCTTTACAGCTGTATGTCTTTCATAGCAGGCAAAGCAGCCGACCTTTTACTCTATTGTATGCACAATGCACAAATTTAGAATGTTGCAGGGCGAAAGTAACGCGTCCTGTTTAGAATACAGATTCTCCTTCCGCCGCGTCATGAATCGCCTGCTCTACCTCCGGATCGTCCTCGGGCTGAGATGCCTTCCCCGATCCTCTGCTTGCCGCAAACTTGTTGACGAAATCCGGAACCATGTCGAGAATCTTCGTCACACTGTCCTGATTCTTCACGTTGACCAGCTTCGTTGTACCATTCTGAATCACCAGAACAGCACTCGGAGAAATCTTT
This sequence comes from uncultured Lachnospiraceae bacterium, assembly GCA_947594085.1. Taxonomy (GTDB): domain Bacteria; phylum Bacillota; class Clostridia; order Lachnospirales; family Lachnospiraceae; genus Choladousia. The sequence continues at coordinate 7,154 of CANQEB010000085.1, forward strand.
CCACCCATGCCACCGCCGCCATTGTTCTTGCGGTCCTCCTGCTTCGCAGATGCGCCGACGCCGAACATCACGTCGACCAGAGGCAGAATGATCGTATCACCGACCTTGATCGCATCTCCGACTACTGTCTTCGTCGTGATAAAGTTTTCCATCCCCTTGAATAAGGACTCTACCGTATTCTGAAAATTATCCGCCATGTTATGAATCTCCTTTCTTTCTCAGCTTGCTTATGATTTTCCTGAGCTTCTTGTCCCGGAATCCCCTCCACAGTACACGAAGCACATGGAGCGCCCGAATATGTCCAGAACTGTCCACCTCCATCTCAAATATCTTCTCATTAAATTCCGGCTCGACCGAAAAGCGGTCTGCACGGGCTGGAAGCAGAATGTAAATCAGGCCTGTGAGCTGTCCCGTTGTGGATGGATCCCCCGTCCCGAACCGCAGGTATCCCTGGATTCTGCGCGGCTTGTAATGCCCAATCAGGAAAACCAAATGGCCCACTAGGCTTCCAAATACCTCTCGCACCTCGTACTCTTCAACAAACTCCAGCAGTTCTCCCGGTTTGCGCAACAGTGCGATCACATTCCGCCCCAGATCCATCACCCGCTGTTTCAGCCTGACGATATTCTGCCAAAGACGCCGGATAGCCTGAAATATTTGTTTTATTTTATCACAGATACGCCCGCATTGAAACCACATTTTTTCAAAAGGGCCTCGCCGTTCGAATGATTCAGCTGTCTCATGGGCAGTCGATTCTACCGCCTCCTGGTCGGCCGGTTCTATTGTCTCCTGTGCAGTCGTCTCTGCCGTCTTCCTGACAGTCGTCTTTGCTGTCTCCTTGTCAGCTGGTTCTGTCCGTTCCTGGGCTTCAAAATCTGTCGGCTCCTCCCGCTCTGTCTTCTCTGAAGCCTTTTGGGAACCCTTCTTTTTTTTCGGCCTTTTCTCCTGCCTTTCTTCTTTCCGATCTTTCTTCGACCGGGGCACCGGAAGCCGTATCCCGAATAGTCGGACTATGATGCTCCTGCTGCCAGAGGAATCTGCAGACACCGCCACACTGATGACGTGAAGCAACCAGCTAATCCGCAGCAAAAGCTCATACTGCTTCGGGTGCACATTCCCTGTCAGCCGGTATCTAACCGGCACAAAAATAACCGCAAGCAACACGGCCAGACAAAGCAAGAGCAAAATTCCAAGGAGTATGCCGAATATTTTTAGTATGCCCAAAATTATATGTAGCATATTCTTCCTGTCAACCTCTCTGTCACAATTGACGGTTTCTTAGTTAGCTTCTCTGCTCAAAATATTCCCGCAGATCAACCCTGTTCGTCTCACGGTACACCTCTTCCGTGATTCTGCGGACAAGCTCGAATGCCTCTGCTCTTCCATATCCGATCCCGACAATCAGCGGAAGCTTCCCGCGATTGTGCTCAAACTTCAAATTCCATGCCGGGATGATCTCCAGCTGATTGTGCGCTCCCGTCGCGAGCGTCAAAAGATACGTGTTGACTGGAGTTTTCCCCGATTCTATCTTTTGAATCAATTTTTCTTTCTTTTCACGGGCAGATTTCCCGAGATAGAGGTCTGAATACCAGTTCATGAATGTTCCCCTGTCAATTCTCCATAATTCAAAAAAGCAAATTATAGCTTCATACGGATACAAAATCACCGAGATCCCGCAGGCAGCGAAATCCCGGCATCATTTGGATTAAAAGTATTTTCTGTTTCCCCAAAGATTATTCTTTTTCAGATTCAAATATTCATTATACGCCTTCTCAAGGATCATCTTCTCATTGGAAAACTTAAGGAGATGATACGCTTCATGATATTTGTAATACCCTGAGTCAATGAAATACTCCTCTCGCTGCGGCTTGCTGTAATAGCTGTCTGCCATCATCAGATACCAATGCACGTCCTTCGCGACGGTATCCTCCGGCACATTGAAAGTGTACTGGCTCTTTCCGATGTACTTTATGATGGAAGCTGTGACCCCGGTCTCTTCCCGCACCTCGCGACGGTATCCTCCG
>CANQEB010000086.1 GCA_947594085.1 uncultured Lachnospiraceae bacterium
TCCCGGCATCGGCAAGTCCACGCTGCTCCTTCAGGTATGCCGCAACCTGTCGCAGGAAGGCAAACGCGTCCTCTACATTTCTGGGGAGGAGTCATTGCAGCAGATCCGGATGCGTGCCGAGCGTATGGGAAAGTTCACGGAGCAGTTGATGATTCTTTGCGAGACGGACCTTGAGAATATTCGAGAGGCGATTGCGAAGACGGCTCCGGAGATCGTGATCATCGACTCGATTCAGACCATGTACAACGAGAATGTCACCTCGGCGCCGGGCAGCGTATCACAGGTAAGGGAGTCCACGGGTGTCCTTCTGCAGATCGCGAAAGGCATGAACATCTCGATCTTCATCGTCGGACATGTGACGAAGGAGGGCGTTGTGGCAGGGCCGCGTGTGCTTGAGCATATGGTGGACACGGTGCTTTACTTCGAGGGAGACCGACATGCGGCGTACCGTGTGCTGCGCGGTGTGAAGAACCGCTTCGGCTCCACCAACGAGATTGGCGTGTTCGAGATGCGCGAGAGCGGGCTTGTCGAGGTGCCGAACCCCTCGGAGTACATGCTGGAGGGCAAGCCAGAAGGCGCGTCCGGCTCTGTCGTGGCCTGTACAATGGAGGGGACGCGTCCGGTGCTGCTGGAGGTGCAGGCGCTCGTGTGCAAGACGAATCTGGCGTTTCCGCGAAGAACCGCAGCGGGAACGGACCTGAACCGCGTCAATCTCCTGATGGCGATGCTGGAAAAGCGCGCGGGACTCGGGCTTTCCTCCTGTGATGCCTACGTGAACATCGCCGGGGGCATCCGCATGAACGAACCGGCGCTGGACCTCGGCATCATTTTGGCCATCGCGTCGAGCATGAAGGATCAGCCGATCGACGAGAAGACGATCGCGTTTGGAGAGGTGGGCTTGAGCGGAGAGGTGCGCTCGGTCAGCATGGCGGAGCAGCGCGTGCGTGAGGCGAAGCGTCTTGGCTTCGACACGGTGATCCTGCCGGAAGCCTGCAAAAGGCAGGCTGCTCAAGTCGAGGGAATACAGCTGGTCGGTGTGCGGAACGTGCGCGAGGCGATTCGGGCGATATTATAAAGAACAGAAAAAAGGTTTCGGTTATCACAACAGGGCAGAAGATGGACGCCGGTATTACTTGTGATGATTTACAGATTACAGGAGAGAATGATCTGGGCATATTCCAGATGGTTCTCTTTTACTTTTTTAAGAAAAATGTCAGAAATCTATAAAGAAAATATAGTCGCTGTCTGCTATACTATTCTCAGTGACGCTGCGCATGCCAGGCGAATATGTTTTATCACACCGGACTGAAAGCTTTCGGGCGGCATGCCAATGCGATCGTGTTTTACCGTATGGGGAGGCAGTTACAGATGGATCATTATAATATACTGGTGGTGGACGACGACAGAGAGATCGTGCGCTCGCTCTCGCGTCTTCTGGAGCTGGAGGGGTATCATGTATACAAGGCGTATCAGGGAATGGAGGCGCTGGACATTCTTGCGCACGAGCCAGTTCACCTGATTATTCTGGATGTGATGATGCCACAGCTCAACGGGCTGTCGGCGCTGATGAAGATCCGGGAGAAGAACAACATCCCGATCATTATGCTGTCGGCAAAGACCGAGGAGAGCGATAAGGTACTTGGACTCTCGATGGGTGCGGATGACTACGTGACGAAGCCGTACAATACGGCAGAGCTGATGGCGCGTGTGAAATCTCAGCTGCGCCGGTATTTTTCTCTCGGCGCGGTGGCGGATCAGGGGAACGGGGACGACCTGCTGAAGAACGGCGGACTAGTGCTGAACCGGAACACAAAACAGTTGACGGTGGATTCGGAGCCGGTTCGACTGACCGCGACAGAGTACAAGATCGTCGAGCTTTTGATGAGTCATCCGGGTTACGTGTTCTCCGCGGAGGAGATCTACAGCCGGGTTTGGCAGGAGGAGGCTTACGGTGTGGAGAATACCGTGATGGTGCATATCCGCCGTATCCGCGAGAAGATCGAGATCACGCCGAAAAATCCAAAATATCTCAAGGTGGTGTGGGGCATTGGTTACAAAATTGAAAAATTTGATTGATTTTGAACGGCAGCCGGAGAGAAGGCAGGCGGTTTTTCTGACGGTGTTGTTCTTTCTGGAATCCGTTCTTGTGACGCTGACATTGATTTATTTCCGATACTTCCGCGACTATTCCTCGTGGGGATGGACGACTTATGCGAAACCGTACCAGATCAGGTTTGTCGTCCTTCTGCCTGTGGTGGTTTTGCTAGGCATCTATTTTGCGCGCTGCCTGTCAGAGTTTTTGAAAAGACACCCGCTCAAAGCATACAGAAAGCCGCTCCGAGTCGACCGGATCAAGGCGGAGATTCTGGTGTTTGTCATGCTGTGGACGGGACTGATCTGGGCGGATGTGTTGTTTGGCTTTGACCTTGGACTCGGAAATTTTGTCTTTGTAGAGGGAATCAGCGTATCCTCGCACTCCAAGGACGCATTGCTCGGGCCGTGGGATGTCATCTCCTTTGCGGCAGCGCTTCTTTTAGTGCTTGTGGTGTTTTACGGCAGCGCTGCGATCCTGTTGCGTCAGCGTGCCCTGGGGATCCTGCCGGAGACTTCGGTCGTCCGAAAAATGATACATCGCTACAGAGAGAGGACGACACTCGAAAAGCGCCTGCAGAACCGCCGCAAGGGAAGCATTTGGCTTGCAACCTTCTTTGCAGTGGTTGGCTGTGTTGCGTCGATGTGGGCAATGGATTACAGTGGAGAGGCAGGAGCCGCGGCCGGGCTGTGCATTATCGCTCTTTTTGTCCTGTTTCTGAAAGTAGGCTTTTTCGGGAAGCTGCCGCAGGAGACCGGGCGGCTGGCAGAGCAGATCCGCTGCATGTCGGAAGGGGAGGAGCTGCCGGAGAAATATACTCTCTCGGAGAACGCAATCCTGCATGAGCCGTCGGTTCAACTGAAGAATATCGACAGCGCGATGCATGACAGCGTGGAGAAGCAGGTGCAGGCGGAGCGGTTGAAGATCGATCTGATCACAAACGTCTCGCACGATCTGAAGACGCCGCTGACTTCGATGATCGGCTACACGGATCTGCTCAAGAAGGAAGACTTGGGCGCGGAGGCGCGGGACTATGTGGAGATTATCTCGACAAAGCAGGAACAGTTGAAAAATATGATTCAGGATTTGTTTGATCTCTCGAAAGCGACGAGTGGGGCAGATCAGATGACGATCGAGATCCTTGACATGCGCAGGCTTCTGGAGCAGACGCTGGGGGATATGGAGGATGTAATCCAGGCAAGCGAAAGAGAGATTCGCACAAATTTTGCGGAGGACGCGCTGCTGTTTTGCGGGGACAACAATAAAGTGTACCGTGTCGTACAGAATCTACTGGAGAATGCCCTTAAATATTCCCTGCAGGGAACACGCATCTACATCGAGACAGCGCGTGTGGACGGACAGGTTGAGATGCAGATGAAGAACATCGCGTCTTACGAGATGGATTTTTCTCCGGAGGAGATCACCGAGCGTTTCGTGCGCGGCGACAAGGCGCGGACGACCGAGGGACACGGACTTGGACTGGCAATCTCTTCCAGCTTCGTGCACAATATGGGCGGTACGCTTGACATCGTGACAGATGGCGATCTGTTCAAAGCAACCGTGCGTTTTCCAGGCGTGCCCGGTTGAGAGAGCAACTTTTGACTCTCTGGCTGATGCCCATTTTGAAAGCATTTTGTTTTTTTAGCCAATCGCTTGGTTTTTGAGTCTTTGCTTCGCTGATAGGCAGATATTGACAAAACTAGAAAGGAAATATAAAATAACATATATTTTGCCGTATTACTGATATATTGGACGGCAGAGAACAGCGTAGCAGAAGAGGAGTGATAATTATCATGAAGACAGAGCGATATGAGCAGTTAGATGGTTTGCGTGCTTTTGCAGTATGTCTTGTAGTAGCAAGCCACACCAACGCCTTCAAAATGACAGGTCAAGGTGGCCTTGCAGTAGCATTCTTTTTTGTATTGAGTGGTTACTTGCTTGTGCTTCCGTGGATAAAAGATGGCGAGGAACGATTCTGCTCTCTGTCCGGGATTTTGTCCTTTTATTGGAGGCGGATTCTTCGCCTGATTCCAGTATATTACGTTGTATATATAGCAGTGCACTGGCTTACAGATTCAACGGAAAGCCTGGTAGATCATCTATTATTTATAAACTGTTCCGGCCATCTGTGGTTTTTGCAGCAGGAGGTTCTGTTTTATGTTCTTGCGCCACTTTTTATGTTAATCCTTGCTTTGCTGAAGAAGAAAGGCAAATTTCCGAATCTCCTGATCGCGGTTTTGCTTTTTGTCGGCGCGCACTATGCACAGAAATATCTAAAGGCAAATGTATTTTATCTGATGGGGAATGGGAAAAAGCAATATTTTCGGCTTGGAATTTTCTTGATGGGAATGGCTTTTGGCTATGTCCAGAAATCGGGGATCTTTTCTCCTATAAAAAATATTTTCGGGAAGATTACGGCGGATATCATCGGCATAATAGTTCTGGCTGCATCTGTCTTCAGCTCTGCTTATTTTCTTGCAAAATTTAATCCGAATTTGTCCCAATACTATGTAGGCTGGACCAAACCTCTTTGGTGTGCTTTTGGAAGCGGCATATTGCTCCTGTTGATTACCTGGAACAAGGATGGGTACTTATCCAGATTTTTCCGTTTGCCGTTCCTCGTCTATATTGGGAAAATGAGCTATGTGATCTATTTGGTTCATTTCTTTATGCTGCCATATGCAAGCTTCTCATCTCCGAAAAAAATGTTCTGTGCCATTTTTGCCGCCAGCCTGGGATTGGCTGCTGTCTGGAATGAATGGTTTGAAAAGCCATTGCAGAAGCTAGCTTCTTGTTGGCCGAAGCAAAAAGAAAAATAAAGAGATTATAGAGAAAGCCAGAGACACTTAACTTTAAGTATCTCTGGCTCTTTTCATGAACAGGGGTTGAGAGAATCGAACTCCCACTAAGAGTTTTGGAGACTCCTGTCATACCACTTGACCAAACCCCTATGTGACAACTCACCAAATATTTATAGCATACAACAGGCGGGTTGTCAAATGAATTTTTAATCAGATTTCGCGAATGCCAGGGCTCTGGTGAGCGCCTGGATTCAACTTTTCTGGTTTTTGTTGTAGATCAGCATAAGCCCCTTCAGCAGCAGCAGATCATCGATGATGATTTCACGTTTGCAGAAGGGAATGATCGTCTTGGCCATGCCGCCTGTGGAGATGACGGTGCATTTCTCGCCAAGCTCTTCCTCGATACGCGCGATGGAACCGTCGATGCTGGCCGCGGTGCCGTAGATAATGCCGCTGCGCATACAGTCGACCGTGTTGGAACCGATGACCTTTTTGGGCGGATCCAGGCTGATCTTCGGAAGCTGTGAGGTACGCATCGTAAGCGATTCCAGAGAGACCTTGAGCCCAGGGATAATCATGCCGCCGAGAAAATTTTTCTCCCGGTCGATGACGGAGATTGTCGTAGCCGTCCCCATATCGACGATGATAAGGGGGCAAGGGTACTCGTGGATTGCGGCGATCGCGTCAGCCACCCGGTCGCTGCCAAGCTGAGCTGGATTGTCCAGCATGATCTTCAGGCCGGTGCGGATGCCGGGGCCTACGATCATGACGGGTGCCTGCGTCAGCCGGATCATTGCGTCCTTGATCGTCTGCGTCACAGAGGGGACCACCGATGAGATGATGCCACCCTGAAACGAGAGATTATCCAGATGGTTGAGCTCGAGGATGTTCTTGATCAGGACCGTGTACTCAAGCGACGTCGAGTCTTGGTTCGTCGAAAGCCGCTCGATGAAATGGATTTGCTCCCCCTCGAAGCAGCCCAGCACAATATTTGAATTTCCGATGTCAACAGCCAGAATCATGACAGAACCCCCTTATAGCTATTTTTTCTGATCCGAGAGTAAAGTGCTGTTGTAATAACGATTTATGAATTATCTGATGCTTTGCTTTTGCACTTCGATCAAATGAATAGGACAAACGCCGGCTATGATTTAGACAACCGCATTTTTGGCCGTTACTCCGGGCACAAAGCGCGCCTTGTACAGTGCCAGCCCAATCGCGCCTGTAATGATCGTCGACGAGATCATCTCAAAGACTGCGTTGATACCGACAAAACCGCAAACAAATAGGATTACATTCTTCCCGCCGATCAGTCCCTGCATGTATTCCGTATTGCCGAAGAGCAGGATGAGTGCGCTCATGAAGAACAAGGTGTTCAGGAATGCTGAGCAAAAGCCTGTCACAAGGCAAGCAACAGAAACGTTCGTGAGCTTTCTCACACCGCGGAAAATGTAGCCGAGCAGAAAACCGTCGAGCACACGCGGGATGAAGCGCTGGATGAAGGCGAGCACGGGATTGATGCCGAACAGAATGGCACCCATCGCACTTGTGCCGCCTACGCCGATACACTGCAGGAAGCTGGTGAGCCCAAACACGCCTCCGGCGATTGCGCCCCCAATTGGGCCGAGCGTGATCGCGGAGATTGCCACCGGAATCACGTTGAATGTGATGGCGAGCGGTCCGATATTCAGATAGCCGAGCGGGGTGTATGCCATGAGAAGCAGAATGGCGGTCATGAGACCCAGAATGACGAGTTGCGAGACAGTAAACTTTGTTTTCATATGAAGTTCCTCCTTGTTATTATTCCCCGGGTGACAATGCGCAGAAGATCGGATGTGGGCGGCGCAGGCGGTTATTGCCCTGAAAAGGTGCAGTGCCGCGGACGCTGGTAAATGCCCGTGTACAGCAATGCCGGTTGAACTGCCGACACTGCGTATGTACGGTGAATCTGCCTGTCCCCGATATGGGATACAATACAATTACAGGAGCACTATAACATACTTTTTCTGTTTGCACAATGAAAAAATTCTTTCTTCCATTGTCAACAAAAGATTTATTGAGATAAAGGGTATAATATGGTACAATCAGGTAGCGGATATGAAGATCCTGCAAAAAGATAAACAATAAAGACAAGCAGTAAAGACGAGTAGAAAGACAGGTAAAAAACAGACGAAAGGTTCCGGGCGATCCCGGACGGAAATCGTGAGGGGGGGGAGCAGCATGGAAACTGTTTCAGCGGGTAGGATTCACATGCCGAGGCTGGATCTGCACTGTCATCTGGACGGCTCGCTGTCCCACAGCTTTGTCGAGGATGTGCTGGGGCGCAAGGTGAGTATGGAAGAACTGCAGGTAGAGCCGGACTGTCGGAACCTCGCCGAGTATCTGGCGAAATTCTCGCTGCCGTTTGAGTGCATCCAGTCGGCGGAGCATCTGAAATATGCAGGATATGATTTTATGAAAAGCGCGAAGGCGGATGGTCTGGATTACGTGGAGGTTCGCTTCGCGCCGGTGTCGAGTTGCCTGGAAGGACTAGATGTCCGGACGGTGATCGAGTCGGTGCTGGATGGAATCCGGCGCGGGGAAGAGGAGTTCGGCGTTTCCTGTGGCGTGATCGTCTGCGCGATGCGCAATCACAGCGAGGAGCAGAATCTTGACATGCTGCGCACGGCGAGGGAATTTCTGGGCGAAGGCGTCTGCGCGGCGGATCTGGCGGGCGATGAGGCGTCGTACCCGATGCGGCAGTTCCGGGAGCTTTTTCAGGAAGTAAAGCGGATGGGGATGCCGTTCACATTGCACGCCGGCGAGTGCGGAAACGCGGAGAATATCGTGGAAGCCATAGAGTGCGGGGCGAGACGCATCGGACACGGGGTAGCGATGAGCGGCCGTGCGGATGTGATGAAGCTGTGCGGCGATCGGCAGATTGGGATTGAGATGTGTCCGACGAGCAACCTACAGACCAGGGCGGTGGCAGATTATTCTGTATATCCGATGCGAGAGTTTCTCGATAACGGTCTGCTCGTGACGATCAACACGGATAACCGCACGATCAGTGGAACCTCACTTGAACAGGAGATTCGGACGGTCCGGGAGCATTGCGGGATGACGGACAAGGATATAGCGTGCATGATGAGAAATGCGGTGGAGGTTTCCTTCGCGCCGGATGAGGTGAAGCAGAGGCTGCTCGCGCAGTTCGGTGAGTAAGCAGAAAACCGACAAATTGACCGGAAGAATTTGCTGCGTATTTACAGAATTTGAAAGCGCATAGGATTTGCGTGGTCGGCAGAGGTCGTATGGACAGAAGATCAGAGAGAGGGACAGGTGAAGTTTCATGTATGAATTAGAGCAGGTGGGTCAGGACAGCTTCTACATTCAGAGTCCGGCGAAGATCGGGTTATTTCGGGTGAGTGAGACGGATGTGTGCCTGATCGACAGCGGAAGTGACAAAGAGGCAGGGCGGAAAGTTCGACAGATACTGGATAAGAATAGCTGGAAGCTGAAAGCGATTTTTAATACGCATTCAAACGCTGACCACATCGGCGGCAACAAGTATCTTCAGGGACAGACGGGCTGTGAGATATATGCGCCGGGGATCGACTGCGATTTCACAAATCACACGATTCTCGAGCCCGCGTTCCTCTACGGGGGCTTCCCGCCGAAGGAGTTGCGGCACAAGTTCCTGCTCGCGCAGGAGAGCCAGGCGGAGTTGCTCACGCAGGAGCGCCTTCCAGACGGGATGGAGATGATTGCGCTGCCGGGACATTTTTTTGATATGGTCGGGTTTCGCACAAAGGATGACGTGGTCTACCTGGCGGACTGCCTGTCCAGCCAGGCGACGCTCGAAAAATATCAGATTGGATTTGTATACGACGTGGCAGCGTATCTGGCGACGCTGGAGCAGGTGAAGGCGATGCAGGCGGCCCTGTTCGTCCCGGCGCACGCGGAGCCGACGGAGGACATTGCGCCGCTCGCACAGTACAATATTGACAAGGTGCATGAGATTGCGGACCGGATCGTGGAGCTCTGCCGGGAGCCGGCCGGATTCGAGGCAGTGTTGCGGCGGCTGTTCCTGGATTACGGGCTCGTGATGAACTTTGAGCAGTACGCGTTGGTCGGAAGCACAGTGCGCTCTTATCTGGCGTGGCTGAAGGATGACGGACGGTTGGATGCGCTGTTCGAGGGCGGGCAGCTGTTGTGGAGGGCTGTGTGAG
>CANQEB010000087.1 GCA_947594085.1 uncultured Lachnospiraceae bacterium
CGCGCTCGGATTCGCGCACCGCGGCACAGAGGCGATGGTGATGCCGGCGTTCAACAAGGAGATCGCGACGACAGACTGCGTGAACTGTGGCCAGTGCCGTGTGTACTGCCCGACCGGCGCGATCACGATTCACGAGAATTGTAGTGATGTGTGGGCGCTGCTCGCCGATCCGAATACGAAGGTAGTCGCGCAGGTTGCGCCGGCGGTCCGCGTGGCGGTTGGAGACGCATTCGGACTGCCGAACGGCAAGAGCGTGATGGGGAAGATCGTCAACGCGCTGCACCGCATGGGCTTTGACGAGGTGTATGATACGACCTTCAGCGCTGACCTGACCATCATGGAGGAGAGCGCGGAATTCCTCGACCGTGTTGCGAACGGTGGGACGCTTCCGCTGCTGACATCCTGCTGCCCGGCGTGGGTGAAGTTCGTGAAGGATCAGTATCCGGAGTTTATTCCGAACGTTTCCACCTGCCGTTCCCCGCAGGGGATGATGTCGGCGGTTGTGAAGGAATATTTCCGCGATCCGGCGAACAACCCGGACGGCAAGAAGATCGTGATGGTCTCCATCATGCCGTGTACGGCGAAGAAGATGGAGGCGAAGCGCCCGAACAGCTTCACGGACGGCGAGCCGGACACTGATCTGGTGCTGACATCCACGGAGCTGATCGAGATGATTCGGACGGCAGGAATCGACTTCGGAAAGATTGATCCGGAATCCCCGGATATTCCGTTCGGGCTCGGTTCCGGTGGCGGCGTGATCTTCGGCGTGACAGGCGGTGTGACGGAGGCAGTGATCCGCAGACTTGCGACGGACCACGAGCAGTCCACGATGGACAGCATTGCGGCCTGCGGCGTGCGCCAGGACGGTTTCATCCGTGAGTTCACGATTCAGTACAACGGTATGGATGTCAATATCTGCGTGCTCTCCGGACTCGCGAACGCACATACCGTGCTGCAACAGGTGAAGAGCGGCGAGAAGAACTATCATCTGATCGAGGTTATGGCCTGCCGCGGCGGTTGCGTCATGGGCGGCGGACAGCCGGTGCTCGCGGACGAGCTGACGAGAGCGGCGAGAACGGAGGGCATCTACAAGGCCGACAACCGTTCCGCGATCAAGAAGTGTGATGAGAACCCGACGATCACGGCTCTGTACGATGGTCTCCTGAAGGGCAAGGAGCACAAGCTGTTGCACAATGAAGGCTACTAAAAGCGCGTGTGCCTGGCATTCGCCGGAGCGTTTGCCGCTGATATGTCGTCGGCAGATGAAATGACTGAGGACGAAGCAATTGCGGCAGAAATAGCGGCAGAAATAGCTCAAAGAGAATAGCTACAGTTGGAGTGATTGCACTTGAAATGACAAAACAAGAGTAAAAAAGAAACTCTGCGGAGAATGTGATTTTGTAATCTCTGCAGAGTTTTTTATGTGGATTGAGCGTTTCGCCGGTGATGGGCGCTGCTATCCGCTGTGGCCGCTTGATGAGTGGAGGAACAGATGCAGGATAGCGATATTTACTGTACCGCCGGAGCTTCCGTGCTGCCTGTGAAATCCATGATCTGCTTCAACTCGTTGATCATTTCCTCGTCCTTGAGGCTAAACTTGATCTCCACGCGCCTCGACGCGTCCATGTCGATCTGCCCGTTTTCGTCGAGAACCGGATTGCTCATGGAGTGGCCATTCGCGGTGATCTTCTCGCGGAGTGTGGCCAGCTCCTGCTCGGTCAGGAAGGCGTTGGCGTTCCCGAAGAGATAGTTGGCGACGGCCAGCGCGCGCTCCTGCGAGAGCTGCAGATTGTAGAGATAGTCGCCGCTCGTGTCGGTATAACCGTCGATGCGAACTTCGGCCAGATAATCCTGGTATTTCTCGGCCACAAGCACCTTGCAGTAGACCGGAAGCACTTGGCTGAGCATCGCGTTTCCTTCATCTGTGAGGACACTTTCATTGTGCGCGAAAAGCACATTGGAGTCAAGGGCGATTGAGCCGTCCGCTTCATCGATCGTGACGCCCAGGTTGTTTTGGTCGAATTCCTGTTTCAGATCCGCGATCAGATCAGCCTTGATGCCGATGATCTGCTCGATTTTTTGTTGCTGTTGAGCCATCAGCGTCTCCTGCTCTTCGAGGGCGGCCTGCTGCTGGAGCATCAGAGAATTCTGCTTCTCCAGCTCCGACTGCTGGGAGAGGACGATGGCAGCCTGCTCATCCAGATCTTCCTGTTGCTGTGCGACGAGCGCAGCCTGCTCATCCAGATCCGCCTGCTGCTGTGTGAGGAGGGCGCTTTGCTCATCGAGAAGTCCCTGCCGTTCATCCAATTGTGCCTGAAGTTGGTCTTGTGTGAGTCGGTGCTGCGCTTCCTCGGCCAATCGCTCCTGATAATTCTTCTGCGCCTGCATGAACGAGATGCACATGACAAGCACAAACAGCAGAAGAAGACCGGCCATCATATCAGAGTAGGAGCGCCAAATATTGTGACGCTCATATGTTTTCTTTCGCTTGGTATACATAAACTTGCCCTCACTTTATAACATTGCCCGGAAGACGAACATGCCTTCGGGAAGGACTTATAGGGGTATCCGCCCGGAAGCGTGTTCGCCTTCCGGAGTGGAGTGATGCGAGCGAGCCGCCTATTTTTTGCGAAAACCACGGAACAGGCGCGGGCTGGCGATTTGCTCCTCAAGACTGTCGAGCTTTTTCAAGGTACGCTCAAGCAGCTCATCCGTGTCTGGCTTCTCCCCGGCGAGTGCCTGTTTGATCTCGACATCCTGCTGACGCTTCTGGACATCCTGAAGTCGGGCGGAAATGTCAGCAAGCTCCTGCTGCATCTCGCGGGAAGCCTGCACCGGACCCATGCGTGCAATCTCGTCGGAGTAGCCCTGCAAAGCCTGGCTGTTCTTCTCCCAGACGTCAGAGAACTTTTCGATGGATTGATACATGAAACGAATGTATTCCTGATAAGTGGCTTTCTGCTCTTCGTTGATGCGCATTGCATCGCGCTGTGCTGCAGCGATCTGGTCGAGCGCTTGCGCGTTGTAATCGCCCGTGCGGGAAAGGTCGTCTTGAAGCGACGTAAACGCCTGCTGCATACGCGAAATTGAGCGGTCCATAAATTCCATATAATTGCTCTGTGCCTTCTCAAGCTCGGAGACGCTCCTGCCGATGCGAGAGAAATCGTCAGCAAGCTCCTGGCGCATCTGCCCCATCACGGTTTCGCATACCTGAGCCATCACTTGTGCTTGATTTTGCGTGAAGGTGTCGACAATGCGGTTGATTCCGTCTGTCATACGCCCGAATGCCGGTGTGATGACTTGCTCGAAGCTCTTTGCCATCTGGTCGACAAAGATGCCGGTCAACTCTTGTGTCATCTCCTCGCGGTCCTTTTGCTTGCCAAGTACACGTGAGAGAGAGTCGATCTCATAAGGAGGACGGACATTCAGGTAATAGGTATCCAGAAATTCCTCTGTCAGGGCGGAGAGGTTCGCGAACTCACTGCGCAGATCAAAGGAGTAGGCCAGTGACAGAGAAATACCGTAGATAGAGGTGATAAATGCCACTTTGATTCCGTTGATCAGAGGGGATACCGAGCCTGCCATCTGCTCGTAGCCGGACGGGTCGAACTCGCGCAGGCCCATTACAAGACCAACGAATGTACCCAGGATACCAAGGCTTGTCAAAATGTCAGGAATCAGCTCCAGGATCCCGCGGCGCACATAGTTCTCAATGACTTCCTCATTGATGAAATTCCGGATGTCACAGGATGAGTCTGAATTAAGCTTAGCCATGCGGCGGTATTGCTGGTAGCAGTCGTCCAGAAAGCGGTTCTGGAACAATGGATTTCCACCGGCGAGCACTGCGCCGTTCTCGGCTGCTTCTCGGATCGCGGCGGTGCCGTGTTTCAGCCCTCTGCACACCCGCATCAGACGAAATACACCGAAAGCTATCGCGGCGAGGACCATGAGAAGCATCACGCCGAGAAACGCGAGGTTAAACATAAGAGTCCCTTGATCTACATCCCGGCTGATGTAGGTGATGAAGGCACAGACCCCGATCGAGAGCACGGCAGCCAAGACGGAAACAATTCTTCGTGTGTACAATAGAATACCTCCTTATCTGAAAATAGTAGAATATTTTAGATTCATTTTTTCTTATTATAAAAAAAAATAGGCTTTGAGTAAAGTATTTTAAAAAAGTTTAAGAAAGAAAGTGCTTCGGCCTGGTCTGGACAATAACAAAAAGTTTCTTGTTGACGAAGCGGGAAAATGCAGTAAAATAGTACTTGATTCATAATACGGGAGGATGAGACTGTGGATTACGCGAAGGAATCACTGAGACTTCACTACGAGTGGAAAGGTAAGCTGGAGATGACGGCAAGGGCGTCTGTGCGGGACAGGGAGGCGCTGTCGCTCGCGTACACGCCGGGTGTTGCGCAGCCGTGTCTGGAGATTCAGAAAGATATCAGCAAGAGCTATGAACTGACGCGGCGTTGGAACACAGTTGCGGTCGTGACAGACGGAACAGCAGTGCTCGGTCTGGGCGATATCGGGCCGGAGGCAGGCATGCCTGTGATGGAAGGAAAATGTGTATTGTTTAAGGAGTTTGGCGGGGTTGACGCGATACCGCTGTGTGTGCGCAGCAAGGATGTGGATGACATTGTGAATACGGTTGCGCTGCTCTCAGGAAGCTTCGGCGGGGTGAATCTGGAGGACATCAGCGCACCGAGGTGCTTTGAGATCGAGCAGAAATTGAAGGAGCGCTGTGATATCCCGATCTTCCACGATGATCAGCACGGCACGGCGGTCATTACCCTGGCGGGATTGATCAACGCGCTCAAGCTCGTGAAGAAGGATATAGGCGAGGTGAAGATTGTGACGAGCGGGGCCGGAGCGGCCGGGATCGCAATCATCCGTTTGCTGATGAGTATGGGACTGAAGAATGTCGTGATGACAGACCGGGTAGGAGCGATTTATGAGGGGCGCGAGGGCTTGAACCCGATCAAGCAGGAGATGGCGAAGATCACGAACCAGAGTGGCGAAAAAGGTACGCTGGCGGAGGTCATCAAAGGTGCGGATGTGTTTATCGGGGTATCGGCCCCGGGTACACTGACGAAGGAGATGGTACAGTCGATGGCGAAGGATCCGATCATTTTCGCGTGTGCAAATCCGACGCCGGAGATCTTCCCGGAGGAGGCGAAGGCCGGAGGGGCTGCGGTCGTGTCGACCGGGCGCAGCGATTACCCGAATCAGGTCAATAATGTTCTGGCATTTCCGGGTATTTTTCGGGGAGCGCTTGATGTGCGGGCTTCCGACATCAACGATGAGATGAAGGTCGCGGCGGCGTACGCGCTGGCCGGACTGGTCAGCGAGGAGGAATTGAATGCAGATTACATCCTCCCGGCGGCGTTTGACCCGCGTGTGAAGGACGCAGTGGCGCAGGCGGTCGCCGCGGCAGCCAAGAAGAGCGGCGTGGCGAGGATCTGATGATAAACGTGATGAGGGCATGAGAATCGGGAGAGAAAGGTTGCCTGAAGAAGCCCAGGCTCTATAGCCCTGAATAAACACCAGGGGAAGAGGTAGAAGACGTGTTTGGAAGAAGAAAAGCGAGACAGGAACAGAAGACGTATGACGCGGAGCATTACAGGCCGGTGCTGCGATGTAGTATCTGCAACGGCGAACAGGTTGCCGGTTTTAAGAACCTGGAGACAGGAAAATTTGAGGAAGCCGCGCTGATTCGCAATGAGCGGGAACTTGCCGATTTTATGGCACAGTATGGCTTGGATCATATCGATAAGGAATACTGACCGAAATCGGCAGAAATCTGGAAGTGTATAGGAAGGATTAGGATGATCGCCTGACGGATAAAAAAGAGCGAGGACTATATTATGAAACGAAATCAGATTCTCAAAATTTATGGCACTGATTACAAGCAGATGACGAAAGATCTGCTCATCGAAGCGGATTTGGCCGGACACATTGCCGACCGGGACAGCCGTATCGCGCTCAAGCCGAATCTCGTATCTGCGTCCGAGCCTTCTTACGGCGCGACGACGCATCCTGAGGTGATCGCAGGAATCATCGAATACTTGCAGGAAAAAGGATTTCGGAATATTACACTCATGGAGAGCTCATGGGTGGGAGGAAAGACGATGGAGGCGTTCCGGGTCTGCGGGTACGACGCGCTTGTCGAGCAGTACGGGGTACGTTTTATCGACGCACAGAAGGAACGGTCGCACAGTGTGGACTGTGCAGGGTTGAAGTTGAACCTTTGTGATTGCGTGGAAGACGTCGATTTTCTGATCAATGTCCCGGTGCTGAAGGGGCACTGTCAGACGAAGATTACCTGTGCTCTGAAGAACATGAAAGGGCTGATCCCGAATTCGGAGAAGCGCCGTTTCCACACGATGGGGCTGCATAAGCCGATCGCGCATCTGAATGTGGGAATTCGGCAGGACTTTATTGTTGTGGATCATATCTGCGGGGATCTGGATTTTGAGGATGGAGGAAATCCCGTCGTGCGCAACTGCGTGATGGCGGCTTGTGATCCGGTGCTTGTGGATGCGTACGTCTGCAGGTTACAGCACTATGAGGTCGACGAGGTGCCTTACGTGCGGCTGGCAGAGCAACTCGGCATTGGCAGCGCGGATTTGACGAAGGCGGAGATTCTCACCTGCAGAGGGGAAGAGAGCCGGGAGCATTCAGGCGAGGAGAAATATTCGAAGCTTTTCCGACAGAATTGTGCGGAGGACGAAGACCTGCCGCGCCCACGCAGGATCGTGGGACTGAGCGATTCCGTGGAGGAGATCGAGTCCTGCAGCGCGTGTTATGGCTATCTGATGCCGGCGCTTGACCGCCTCAGGAGCGAGGGATTGTTAGACTTGCTGGACGAGAAAATATGTATCGGACAGGGCTATCAGGGCAAGACCGGGAAGATCGGAATCGGGCGATGTACGAGCGGGTTTGAGTACAATGTCAAGGGTTGCCCGCCGACAGAACAGCAGATCTATGAATTTTTGCGGGAATATTTGCGCGAAAAGTGCGAGTCAGCGAAGTGAGACAAATTCCATGGAAGATAAAGCGGGACACAGAAAGGGTTCTGTGATAATTTGAGCTTTCCGGACATACAATAGGACAAAGCCTGGGTATTGGGAATCGTATGGAACAGGGATATCGGAGAGCGGCAATTATACTGATCCTTATGGTGGGATTTCTGGCTGGTACGGCTCTGCCGGAGCTGCTTCGCATGGGTACCGGGACATATGCAGGTTTTTTGAGCCTCTACAGTTTTCAAAAATATAAGGGAAAAGTTGCGTCTGCGGTGAATCTGATGCCATACATCACCGCAGGTAGATTGAAAACGCTGCTTTTCCTGTGGATGAGCAGTTATACGGCAGCAGGATTACTGTTTCACCTCTTATACGCGTGGTGGTTGTCGGCATCCGCAGGGATGCTGCTTTCACTCTTCATCTTGCGGGATGGCTATGAGGGGATCCTGCTGTTTTTGTGTTGCCTTTTTCCTCAGTGGATTCTGTATGGGGCCATGTGGCAGAGAGAGATAGAATTTTTGATGCGTCAATGGAGGCAAAGCAACTCCGGTGTAGCGCGCAGCGCCGGCGGTTATCGAAGAGAGCTGCTGGAATTGGGCAAAATGATCGGTCTATGCCTGCTTGGATGTGGAGCGGAAGCATTTCTGGGGACGTGGACACTGAAAATTTTTTTGAAATATTATACCTAGATTTCACAACATCTGGTTGCTTTTTGAAATGCTTGGAACGACATCTTGTAAAATGTCGTAAAATAGGGACTTTGCGGCGTTTTTTGAGCAAAATTTATCATTGATTTTGTGAAAATTTGTGAGTATAATTGGTGTTAATCGATTGATAAGGGCCGCGAGTCGGGAGAGGGGTAATTCCGGTTCGAACACAAGATCAGGGGAGAGATTTTGCAAGGCAAGGAGTTTTTTTGGTATGGGAATTGAGTTACCCCTGTTTATCGATTATTTAAAGGAGACAAGGAATGCTTCTGAGAGCACGGTAAGTTCTTATCAGCGAGATCTGAGAAAGTTGAACGACTATCTGCTTGAGCACGGAATCGAGGATGTGCAGGATGTGACTGCCACGAATTTGAATTCTTATGTGCTCTATCTGGAGAAGCAAGGGCTGTCGAGCGCGACGGTCTCTCGCAATGTTGCTTCTATGAAAGCATTTTTCCACTATGCATGTTACAAGCGTCAGATTGACGAGGATCCGACCGAGAAGATTAAGGCGCCACATATTGAGAAGAAGGCACCGGGGATCCTGAGCGTTGAGGAGACTGTGAAGCTTTTGGAGCAGCCATCTGGCACAAGCCCGAAGGAGCGCAGGGATCGCGCGATGCTGGAGCTTTTGTATGCGACCGGCATGCGTGTCAGCGAGCTGATTTCCGTGAGGCTTGAGGATGTCCAGCTTGCGTTGGAATATGTGGTCTGTCATGATGCGGACAAGGAACGGGTGATTCCATTTGGCGGACAAGCCAGACGGGCGTTGGAACTGTACATTAACGAGAGCCGTGACTTGCTGCTGAAGGGACAGACGAGCGAGTACTTGTTTGTGAATTGCTCCGGTAAGCCGATGAGCCGGCAGGGCTTCTGGAAGCTGATCAAATCCTATGCCGCAAAGGCAGGCATCGTGGCGGATATCACACCACATACGTTGCGCCACTCGTTTGCTGTACATCTGCTGCAAAATGGAGCGGATCTGAAGGCTGTCCAGGAGATGTTGGGACATGCGGACATCGCGACGACCCAGATGTATCTGAATGTGGGAGCAGAGCGGTTGAGGAATGTCTATAGTGCGACGCATCCGAGGCGATGAGAGGCGGCGCTTCCGAAATAGACGCTGCAAGAGACGGAACACGCGAAATTCTTTTGTTTATCCTGTTGAATACAAAATATGAAGGAAAAATTTAGTCCCCACCGGGAAAACCCGGAGGGGATTTTTTCTGATGAGTACGATCTTACGTTTTTTTCAGGGAAATGTCTTTTCCGTTTCGCGGTAATTCAGGATTTCAGGCGTTTCATGCATATAAATCAGGATAAAAAAAGTAATGAAGTATGTTACTTCATTACA
>CANQEB010000088.1 GCA_947594085.1 uncultured Lachnospiraceae bacterium
GTTGAAACCGCCGTGTACCGAACGGTACGCACGGTGGTGTGAGAGGACGGCGGCTAATCACCGCCTCCTACTCGATCGGCATTCGTCGTACACAGGAAGTAGGAAGGAAACCGCTCCCCATTAAAATTTCTTGCGCGGAGGGGGCGAAGGTGATATACTTAATCCAAATGATTTGAGGAGAAAGCACTATGGAGAAAAATGACTGGTACGAGGCCGGAGAGCAAATCGTAAAATTAGTGCAGGATGCTGTTGACAGCAAAGATTTTTCACAGTTAGGCACGACGATTTCCGATGTGGTGAATGATACGGTGAATGGACTCCAGTCAGCGTTGAAGGAGAATTTAGGCAAATCAAGCCAGGACAGCGGCCAGAAAACGGCGCGCAGCTCTTACGAGTACACGAATCGTGCTGCAGCTGAGCAGATTCGGCGCAATATCGAGGAGAAGCGCAAACAGCAGGAGACGGAGCGGGTGAAGAAAGCCGTCGTTCCGGTGAAGGTAACTCTGAATGTGCCGGGCGAGTTTACCGCGAAGCTGACGAAATGGTTTGGTTACGGGATGAGCGGGATTATGGGAATCTCGCTGGGAATTATTCTTATCGTATGGGCCACCACAGGGCTGAATCTGATCATGCCGACGGCGATTCTGGCGCTGTTGACGGGAGTCAGCTATGGTATCGGCTCCAGGGGAAGAGATCGGATCGGCATGGCGCAGCGCTTCCGCAGATACAGGGAGCTGATCGGGGACCGGAAATTCTGTCTGATCGAGGAGCTCGCGTCTGCGATCGGCAAGAGCAGTAAATTTGTGCGCAAAGATTTGAGCCATATGATCGAACAAGGTCTTTTTAAGGAAGGATATTTGGATCGTGAGCAGAAGATGCTGATCACGGACAAGGCTACCTATCAGCAGTATCTGACGACGCAGACAGAGTTTGAGCGCAAAAAGCTGGAGGGCGGAGCGAAGAGCGAAGCCGGATCAGGGGCAGACGGCAGCGGACAGAAGGAAGCCGGGGCAGGAAATGGAAGCGCCGGGCAGAAGACGGCGGTTAAGCTCACGCCGGAATGCAGAGAGCTGATCGCGGAGGGACAGCGCTACATTCAGCATGTCCATGAGTGCAATGAGAAGATTGAGGATGCGGATATGTCGGCCAAGCTCGACAGGCTTGAGCTTGTGATCACGAGGATCTTCCGCGTGGCAGAGCAGAACCCTGATGTGATCGGAGATCTGAAGAAGATGATGAGCTACTATCTTCCGACGACGAGGAAGCTGCTTGACGCGTACTGTGAGATGGACGAGCAGCCGATTCAGGGGCAGAATATCAAGAGCACACAGAAGGAGATTGAGAACGCTTTCGACACGATCAATACGGCGTTCGAGAATCTATTGGACAGCTTTTTCAAGGATACGGCGTGGGATATCTCGTCGGACATCACGGTGCTGAACACGATGCTTGCGCAGGAGGGTCTGACCGGAAAGGCGTTTGAGCGCAAAGATCTGAAGGCGTGACAAAAGCGGGAGAGCCTGCAGAGAGCGGGAGTGAAAAAGCGTAGAGAGACGGGACGGAAAATCTGAAAAACAGAGACAGAAATAGAAACAAAAATAGAAACAGGAAAACCAGAAAAACGGAGAAATCAGAAAACAGAAAAACCAATCAGAAAAAGAGGGAGGAAAGGAAGATGAGTGACGAACTGAAAAATTTCGCTGAGGTGCCGACCCCGGTATTGACTTTTGGAGCGGCTGCGCCGCAGGAACAGGAGCTTCCTGCAGCTTTGGATGCGCAGACGACAGACGTAGCTGCGCAGTCTGCGGATCCGAAGACCGCGGAGCAGACGGCACAGGAGCAGAAGCAGGAGCTTCCGCCGGTCGACCCGCAGCTGACGGAGGATATCCTTACAGAAGAAGAGCGCAAGATGGTGAATGAGTTCAGCAAGCAGATCGACCTGCACGATTCCAACGGGATTATCCAGTACGGCGTCGGCACGCAGAAGAAGATGGCCGATTTCTCGGAGAGCGCGCTGAAGACTGTCAAGACGAAGGATCTGGGCGAAGTGGGCGATATGATCTCGGGTCTTGTGACGGAGCTCAAGAGCTTCGATGTGGATGAGGACGAGAAAGGATTTCTCGGCTTTTTCAAGAAGCAGGGGAATAAGCTCAGCGCGATGAAGGCAAAATATGACAAGGCAGAGGTGAATGTCGGGAAGATTTGCGACGCGCTCGAGGGACATCAGATGCAGCTCATGAAGGACGTTGCGATGCTGGACAAGATGTATGAGCTAAACCTTGTATATTTCAAGGAGCTGTCGATGTACATCCTCGCGGGCAAAAAGCGCCTCGAGGAAGTGAAGGCGACCGAGCTGAAAGAGTTGATCGATAAGGCGCAGAAGAGCAACCAGCCGGAGGACGCGCAGGCGGCGAAGGACATGGAAGAGCTCTGCACGCGTTTTGAGAAGAAGCTGCACGATCTGGAGCTGACCAGGATGATCTCGATTCAGACCGCACCGCAGATTCGTCTGGTGCAGTCGAGCGACACGCTGATGATCGAGAAGATCCAGACGACGATCGTCAACACGATCCCGCTGTGGAAGAGTCAGATGGTGATCGCGCTCGGCGTGGAGCACGCGAATCAGGCGGCCGAGGCACAGAAAGAAGTCACCGACATGACGAACGAGCTTCTGAAGAAGAATGCGGAGAAGCTGAAGATGGCGACCGTGGAGAGCGCGAAGGCTTCCGAGCGCGGCATCGTGGATCTGGAGACACTCAAGACGACCAATGCGGCTCTGATCTCCACATTTGACGAGGTGATCAAGATTCAGGAGGAGGGGCGCCAGAAGCGTCGTGCCGCGGAGGAAGAGCTGAACCGCATGGAGTTCGAGCTGAAGAACAAGCTGCTTGAGATCAATGCATAAATACTGGCTATCTGGCCCAGGCTGAAGCGCCTGCCGCAAGAGCCGAGGGAAAGGGATGCGAAGCTGTGTCCCGAAAGGAGAATGACATGGGAATTTTTCTTGCAGTATTGATTCTGTTTGTTGTGATCGTCGCGGTGATCGTGGCTGTGAGCACCGTGAGCTCAGTGTCCGGCGTCATCGCCGAGGAAGAGGACGACGACGAGTAAATGTCGACGGCAATTCCGTCTGAAGGGGACGAGCGTCGATGAGCGAAAGCCGCAAGGACAGGATGGCGGCTATGAAGGAATCGGATCGCGATGACATTTGAAGAATTTGAGACGGCGACATACGAAATTGCAGACACGTTTCCGGAGGATTTCTTCCGGGAACTGAGCGGAGGGGTTATGGTCAAAGAGGACTGCCGGGTACATCCGGCGGCCACAGACCATGACCTTTTTGTTATGGGCGAGTACCACCTTGACCGCTATCTGGGGCGGTTCGTGGTGTTGTATTACGGTTCGTTTATGCAGTGCTTCGGGCACTGTTCGGAGGAATTTCTGCGGGAGCGGATTCGCAAAGTGCTTCTGCACGAGTTTCGCCATCACCTGGAATCGTTGGCCGGTGAGCGCGATCTGG
This sequence comes from uncultured Lachnospiraceae bacterium, assembly GCA_947594085.1. Lineage (GTDB taxonomy): Bacteria > Bacillota > Clostridia > Lachnospirales > Lachnospiraceae > Choladousia. The sequence continues at coordinate 3,521 of CANQEB010000088.1, forward strand.
AGATCGAGGACGCCGTAGAGCTGTCCCGGTATCTTGAAAGAAAAGAGCGTCTGAACAAGATTACGGTCAGTGACGGGCAGGAACACGGATAGAATTATGGTATGGTTTGGACAGGTGGCGCCATAAAAAACTTGACGGAAGAGGAAGTGGGCGCTAAAATAGAAAAAGTGAGTTTTTATATGCGGACAAATGTCCGCGATAAGAAGACACACAACGGTTGAGGAGGAGACATTATGAAAAAGGCGTACAGGGAAATGACGAGAGAGGAACTTCTGAAAGAGCAGGCCGCGCTGGAGGCCAAATTTCAGGAGATCAAGGCAAAGGGGCTGAAGCTTGACATGTCCAGGGGCAAGCCGTCGAAGGCACAGCTTGACCTGGCAAACGGCATGATGGACGTGCTGAACAGTGATTCCGACATGAAGTGTGAGGCGGGAGTCGACTGCAGAAACTACGGGATCATGGACGGTATCCCGGAGGCGCGGCGTCTGCTCGCAGACATGTCCGAGGTGCCAGAGAAGAATATATTGATTTACGGAAATTCCAGTCTGAACGTGATGTTTGACACGGTGGCGCGCGCGATGTCGATGGGTGTCTGCGGACATACGCCGTGGGGTAAGCTGGACAAGGTGAAATTTCTCTGCCCGGTACCAGGCTACGACAGGCATTTTGGCATCACAGAATTCTTCGGCATCGAGATGATCAATGTGCCGCTTCTTGAGACTGGCCCGGATATGGACATGGTGGAGAAGCTGGTGTCCGAGGACGCTTCGATCAAGGGAATTTGGTGTGTGCCGAAGTATTCCAATCCAACGGGGATCTCCTACTCAGATGAGACGGTGCTGCGGTTTGCGCATCTGAAGCCGGCGGCTCCGGATTTCCGTATTTTCTGGGACAATGCGTACTCAATTCACCATCTGTATGACGACGATCAGGATGTAATACTGGAGCTTTTGACAGAATGTGAGAAAGCCGGAAATCCGGATATGGTATACAAATTCATTTCGACCTCGAAGGTGAGCTTTCCAGGCTCGGGCATCGCGGCGATGGCGGCCTCCGAGGCGAATCTTGCGGACGCGAGAAAAGCGATGTTTTACCAGACGATCGGACATGACAAGCTGAATCAGCTGCGCCATGTGCGCTTTTTCAAGGATATGGACGGTGTGCACGCGCACATGAGAAAGCACGCGGCAATCCTGCGCCCGAAATTTGAAGCGGTGCTCGACACGCTGGAGCAGGAGCTGGGCGGTCTGGAGATCGGTACCTGGGTGAAGCCGAAGGGCGGATACTTTATCGCATTTGACTCGCTGGATGGCTGCGCGAAGAAGATTGTGTCCAGATGCAAGGAAGCCGGCGTCGTCATGACAGGTGCGGGCGCGACCTTCCCCTACGGCAAAGACCCAAGGGACAGCAATATTCGTATTGCACCTTCTTTCCCGGAGCCGGATGAGTTGAAAATGGCTGCGGAGATCTTCGTGCTCAGCGTAAAGTTGGTCAGCATTGAGAAATTTTTAGAGCAGTAAACCGTCGAGGCATGTGTTTTATGGGGCATTTTGCTTGCGTATTCGCGGAAATGGCAGTTTTTTCTTGCCCTCTTTCGATGAACATGGTATGATAGCCGTGTAGTGTGTTTTTTTACCAATTGTGTGAAAGAGGAAGAGCAGAAGGAGCGAGTTATAAAATGAAACGGTGCATTATTTGCGGAAATGTGGATGATGACAGTAGTACAGTTTGCAGTACATGCGGGAATCCATATGTAGATATGGGAGAGCAGGCTTCTGATGTGGAGGAAGAGCGTGCAGAACAGGCCGGGGAGGCTGGAGAGCAGGATGCTGCATCGGAAGAAATAGAAGGTGAAGCGGAGGAATCCGCGGCAGGACAGGACGGGCAGGCGGAAGCACAGGAGCCGGAGGCAGAGCAGAATCAGCCGGAGGAGTTTGGGCAGACCGCCGCGCAGCAAGCGGAGCCGGAAGAGTCTGAGCAGACTGTCGCGCGGCAAGCGGAGCCAGAAGAGCCCCAGCAAGCCGGGCAGGCAGAGGCGCCTCAGCAGGGTCAGCCCACGCAAAGAGATCGCCAGAGTGCTGAGATTCCGAGACAGGCATCCGGAGGGCGTCCGCCGCGCAGGACGAGAAGTGGCCCGCAGATTTATGGACAAGCCGAAGGGATGGATGGAAATCCCGGGATGTACGCGAACCAGGGGGCTATCCGCAGGAACGTTCCGCCGAGATCTACGGGAACAGGTCGGCCGATGGGTCAAATGCCCGAAGGAGCGGGACGGCCGATGGGCCAGATGTCAGGACGCACCGGGCGGCCGATGAGCCAGATGCCGGGAGGTGCTGGACGGCCCACCGGACAGGATTTCCGCGCAAAGCGTGTCATGGAGATTGCGCGTAGAGCGATGAGATCTCCGCTGTTCTTTCTGATTGCTTTGTTAAATACGGTAGGTGTGGCCGCTTCCATCGCAGCCATTTTCCTGAAGGAACTGAATTATTCACAGCTTGTCAGGCTGCTGAATGACGCTAGCCTGCCGCAGCAGATGTCCGGATATGTAAGTTCGGCGACGAAGCTGCTGCAAAATCTGGATTCGGGGATGATCCCTGCGAATCTCGCACTGCATATTCCGTCGATTCTATTTTGCCTTGGCCTGTGGCTGATCTTCTTTACGGCTCTGGCCGCCAAAGAGAGGATGTCGGGCGTTGGATTCGGCTTTGCGAAAGCTGCTATTATCATCCGTATGATCGTGGCATGTATCGTGATGCTTGGCGTTCTGATCGTCACAGTGACGGTTGTGGTCGCTGCCTGGGTGTCTAAGCAGACTCCGGTTATCGTCATGGCCGTGATCATGCTGGTCATCACGATCATTATAGTTATGATGGTTATCATGTATTATTTCGCGTATCTCGGGACGCTGAAGGCCTGCAGAGTGAACGGAGATACAGGCGAGAGCTACGGCAAGCCGTCGGGATATCTTGCGGTGATGCTTATCATACTGGCATTGCCGGGCATTGTCGGAGTGCTCTCCGGAATCGTGAACATGGAGATCTCCAACATCATCGGTTCCGTGGCGGAGATGGGCTGGATGCTCCTTTTGGCTGTGTGGATCTTCATTTATAGAGGAAAAATGAGCGAGCTGGAGGAGTAGGACTGCCGAGATCGTCATGACGGATTCTTTCAACATGAAAAACAAAGTTCACGGTCGCTGTTATTTCTTGACAGAGGCCGTGATTTTTATGGTATTGACTTTAGTGTGATAAACTGATAATATAGTGAAGCAGACTTGGAAAATTCACTTTGAGGAGGAACTATTATGAAAAAGAAACTGATTGCGCTGCTGGTGTCGGCGGCGATGCTTTCTCTGACGCTGTGCAGCGGCGTGCTTGCGAAGGACAGTGAGAGCGATCTCGCTTATGTGCAGGATAAGGGAACGCTGGTGGTAGGTATCACGAACTTCGAGCCGATGGACTACCTGGATGAAAACGGCGAGTGGATCGGCTTTGACGCGGATATGGCGAAGGCGTTTGCAGAGTCTCTCGGCGTAGACGTGGAATTCATGGAGATCGACTGGGACAACAAGATCCTGGAGCTGGACGGCAAGACGATCGACTGTGTCTGGAATGGTATGACCCTGACGGACGAAGTGACCAGCGCGATGGAGTGCTCAGACGCGTACTGCAAGAATGCGCAGATCGTAGTCATACCGGCTACTGTTTCGACCGATTATCAGAGCGTGGAGGACCTTGAGGGCCTCAATTTTGCGGCAGAGGCAGGCAGCGCGGGCGAGGCGGTGCTGAACGATCTGGGACTGAATGTGACATCGGTGAAGGCACAGACGGACGCGCTGATGGAGGTTTCCGCAGGCACATCCGATGCGGCGGTGATTGATTCCCTGATGGCGGCGGCTATGGTCGGCGAGGGCACCAGCTATGAGGATCTGACGACGGCGATCGAGCTGAGCAGCGAGGAGTATGGCGTAGGCTTCCGCAAAGGTTCCGATCTGGCCGAAGAGCTGAACAAGTTCTTTGAGGAGAGCTTCCAGAGCGGCGAGACGATGAAGATTGCGGAGACGTATGGCTTGCAGCTTGCGATCATCGGGGACGACGCGGAAGCTGAGAGCGAGACTGAGGCGCTTACCGAGTAATCCTGAGTGATATTCTTATTGTGTGAAAAGGGCTGTTGGTATTACAACGGCTCTTTTTATGCACAGACCCGCGAGAGGAAAAATTTGCTGCTGTCGCAGCACGCGGGTCGCGCGGACGAGTAGGAGGGAAGACCGCCTCCTACTCGATCACAGACCCGCGAGAGGAAAAATTTGCTGCTGTCGCAGCACGCGGGTCGCGCAGCGAGTAGGGGAAATCCGCCCTACTCGATGTATATAGGATTTCGGGAAAAGGGAGAGTATTATGGAACTATTTATGGAGCAGCTTCCTATCGTGGTTCGTTCTCTGAACGTGGGATTTCTGCAGACTCTGAAATTATTTTTTGTGACGCTCATCGGGGCGTTCCCTCTGGGGCTGATTATCGCATTCGGCTCCATGTCGCGCTTTAAGCCCCTGAGCTTTTTTACGCGGGTCATCGTCTGGGTTTTCCGCGGTACGCCGCTGATGATCCAGCTTCTGATCATTTATTATTTTCCGGGACTCGTCCTGCACAATCCCATCTGGGGCGGAGGCGAAAGCGGCAGATTCCTTGCCGCGTCCGTGTCGTTCATCGTGAATTATGCCTGTTATTTTTCCGAGATCTACCGCGGCGGCATCCAGGGCGTTCCGGTCGGGCAGGAGGAGGCCGGGCTTGTGCTTGGCATGACAAAGAGCCAGATCTTTTTCAAGGTAACGTTTCTTCAGATGATCAAACGAATCATTCCGCCGATGTCCAACGAGATCATTACGCTCGTAAAGGACACGTCGCTTGCGCGCATCATCGCGTTGCAGGAGATCATTTGGGCGGGGCAGGCGTTCATGAAGGGTTCCCAGGGGATCTCAGGCGCGATCTGGCCGCTGTTCTTCACCGCGATCTATTACCTTGTATGCAACGGCATTCTGACGCTGCTTCTGGGCGCGCTGGAAAAGAAACTGGACTATTTCAGATGAGGAGGAAGCCATGCCAATCTTAGAGGTAGAGCATATTTGCAAATCGTTTGACCGCACCGAGGTGTTGAAGGATATCAATTTCTCACTGGAAAAAGGCCAGGTTCTGTCTATCATTGGTTCCTCCGGAAGCGGTAAGACCACGCTTCTGCGCTGCCTGAATTTTCTGGAGCGGCCGGACAGGGGCGTGATCCGCGTAGACGGGGAAACGCTGTTTGACGACAGCGATCCCACTACGTTAAGCGAGGGCGCGATCCGCAAAAAGCGGCTTCATTTCGGGCTGGTATTTCAGTCGTTCAATCTGTTCCCGCAGTACACGGCGCTGAAAAACGTGATGCTCGCGCGAGAACTGCTTGCAAAGGAACAGCCGGACTACAAGGCGCGCAAAAAAGAGATCCACGATGAGATCCAGGCGCAGGCGCAGGAGCTTCTGACGCAGATGAGCCTTGCGGACCGCATGGACAATTATC
>CANQEB010000089.1 GCA_947594085.1 uncultured Lachnospiraceae bacterium
CGAAATCCTGACCGATGAGAACGACAATGTATGTGGCATCCGCTGCATCCGTATGGAGCTTGGCGAGCCGGATGCGTCCGGCAGAAGACGTCCGGTGGAGATTCCGGGCTCTGAGTTCGACATCGAGGTGGACACGGTGATCATGTCGCTCGGCACTTCGCCGAACCCGCTGATCTCTTCCACGACGATCGGGCTGGATGTCAACAAGAGACATTGCATCATCGCCGACGAGGAGACGGGCAAGACCTCCAAGGACGGCGTGTATGCGGGTGGCGACGCCGTGACAGGCGCGGCTACGGTCATCCTCGCGATGGGGGCCGGCAAGGCGGCAGCGAAGGGCATTCACGAGTTCCTGAGCGCGAAGAACTGAATATAAATAAAGCTTTGCTTAAAATAAAGATTACCGCGGATTGACGTATTGTCGTTGATCTGCGGTGTTTTTTGTTTACAGTGGATTTCTTATATGATATTATATTTATAACATATTTTCAATGGAGGGATAGCTATGAAAAAAAGAGTATTATCACTTGTTCTCGTAGTGTTCACACTGGTAAGTATGCTCGCCGTTTTGCCCGCAGAGGCTGCAGAGCCCGAGCTGCCGATCACGGAAGGCGTCTATTTTGCCATGACTCCGCCGGTTTCTTTCAGCATACCAATCTATGGATTAACAAAGAAAAGCCAGGTCAAAAGCTTGAAGAGCAGCAATAAAAATGTGGCCAGCGTTACAGTGAATAAATATCCCGGAGACAAAGATGTATTATTTACAGTTGAGCCGAAAAAGCCGGGAAATGCTACGATTAGCATCAAGGTAGAATACGGAAAGAAGACAAAAACATTAAAATATAAGGTGACGGTAAAAAAGTATGTGAATGTCAGCACGTCCTTTAAAATTGGATCGAAAGATGTAGCGTCCAAGTTCCAAAAAGAAATGTTTGCTTCCACAAGGAACCCGAAAAAGAAAGAAAAGATCAGCATTAAGCCAAGAAAGGGATGGGAGCTGCGCGCTATCCGCCTCTCCACGAAAAGCGGGAAACAGACTACAATCGCCAACAACAAGAAAGTGAATTTGAAAAAATATTCGCAGATTTATGTGGATTTTGACAATGTAAAAGAAGGATTTTCTTCGACGCTTGTCGTCGATCTGCAGTAAAGGATGACCAGGATTACCATACTTACAGTTGGTAAGATCAAAGAGAAATATCTGCGTGACGGGATTGCGGAATACAGTAAGCGACTTGGAAAATACTGCCGTCTGGAGATCGTCGAGGTGACCGATGAATGTACGCCGGACAGAGCTTCCGCCGCAGAAGAGGGACAGATCAAACGGGTGGAGGGAGAACGCCTGCTGCGCTGCATTCGCGATACGGACTATGTGATCGCGCTTGCGATCGACGGGACGATGCTCGATTCCGTGGAACTCTCCGGGAAGATTGAGAAGCTTGGTGTGCAGGGGATAAACAGCCTTGTGTTCGTGATCGGAGGTTCGCTAGGGCTTTCGGACGAGGTGCTGCGCCGCGCGGATTACAGGCTGAGCTTTTCCAGAATGACATTCCCACATCAGCTTATGCGATTGATCCTTCTGGAGCAGATCTACCGGGGATTTCGTATCATGCGCGGGGAGCCGTACCACAAGTAATGATTCATATTTGCGTTCTCCGGGACATAGATTGTAGGAGACAATTTACCGCGAAGGCGTGAGCTGTATGAAGAAACCGCATCTGAAGCAATCGATGAAAGCCTTTGTGGAGGCAGCACAGATTCCGGAGGATGTTCTGAAGGGAAATGTGCTGGTTACCATGGAAGGGCAGGAGCATGTCGTGATCGAGAATTTCAGGGGTATTTCATCGTACACAGCGCAGGAGATCCGACTGGTCACAAATGGGAAAAAGATTTGCGTCAGCGGAAAGAATCTGCGGATCGTCAGTTATACAAAAGAGGAGATTGAGATTTCCGGCCATATCTGTAAATTGGAATACTTGTAGGATTCATTCACATTTCTATATTTACAAAAGACAGTATAGATGATCATAACCGCTATTTTCAAGTTGATTTGATATTTAAGAATAAGCAAACAAAAGGCGAGATCCGCTTTTTTATGTGAGTAAACGATAATCTCTTGCCGCTCGAAAGCTATGCCGCGGAGCAGACGGAAGCATTGCGTCTGTCCTTCGCGGCATATTTGCGTCCTTTGGAACATAGATTTTAAGAGACAAGGACAAAGCGAAGACATACGCGCTGCAAGCTTATACTTATTTATACTTATGGCGCTACGGGGGACGTGATGATGGGACAGTTTTCAAATTTGCTGAAGGGTTATGTGCGCATTCGGATTAAGGGCAATTCCTATGATCGCTTCCTGAATCTCTGTGCTTATCACGGGATCGGTCTATGGCAGCTCGTGCCGGTGGACGAGGCTTATGAGGCATATGTAAACCGAAAAGATTTCAAAAAACTGAAGGCGATTGTGAAGAAGAGCCATGCTTCCGTCAGGATTACGGAGCGTCACGGCTTTCCTTTTTTTATGCACCGCTATCGAAAACGCAGGGTTTATCTCGCCGGGATCGCCGCGGCGTTCGCGCTGATGCTCTGGCTTTCGGCGCATATCTGGAACATTCGCATCGACGGGAATCTGTCGCAGACGGACGATGTGATCTTTGAGTATCTCACGCAGGCTGGAATTCGGCACGGCATGTGGAAATCCGGGGTGGATTGCAAAGAACTTGCCGCAGGAATACGCAACTATTTTACGCAGTTTGCCTGGGTGGCGGCGGAGCTTAAGGGGACGCAGTTGACGATCCACGTGAAGGAAGGGATTTCCGCTGTGGAGGGTGAAGCCGGGGATGGCGGGAAAGGCGAGGAACCTTCAAGCCTTGTGGCCGCGTACGCGGGAACGGTGGATTCCATTTATGCGCGAAGCGGATTCCCGGTTGTGCATCCGGGCGATGAGGTTCAGAAAGGCGATCTGCTTGTCTCCGGGGCACTGCCGATCCGGGATGACAGCGGCGAAGTCGTCTCCTGGCAGTATGTCGCCGCGGACGCGGATATCGTGATCCAGAGGAACCGGAAATACTATGATGAAGTACCTTTTTCCGTGCAGCAGAAGCACTACACCGGCCGGGAGAGATCTTCATGGATGGTGCAGATCGGAGGCATGCCCTTTTCGCTTCCGGCTGATTTCAGTTCAATGGAGAAATACGATCTGATATCGGAGCTGACGCAGTGCCGCCTTGCGGAAAACTTTTATCTACCCTTGTATGTAAGGAAAATGACGGCAAAAGAGTACGAACAAGTGGAGATCATACGCACAAAAGATGAGGTTTTGAAAATTTTAGAGTCTGATTATCAGGATTTTTATAAAAATTTACAGGAAAAGGGGGTTCAATTATTTGAAAATGATGTTAAAATAGAATGGAATGAGAAGTCTGCCATCGCATCCGGGACTTTGCTTGTCGGAGAACAGGCGGTAAGGCGCATAGCGATGAGGGACGACAAGGAGGAATTGCCAGACGATGAGTATGGTTGAAGTACTGCTTAACATTCCGGCAGGACAGGAGCAAAATGTCTTCGGCCAATTTGATCAGTATGTGAAGAAAATCGAACGGGCACTTATGGTTACGGTACTGAACCGAGACGGTGAGACACGAATTCTCGGGAATCCGGCTAATGTGGACAGAGCGAAGAAGATATTTGACAACTTGTGTGTACTTTCAGCCAGAGGGAATATCATCACAGAGCAAAATGTAGATTATGCGATTGCCCTGTCGATGGAGGAAAAGCAGGATTCTCTTGTGGAGATAGACAGTGATTGTATCTGCCATACGGTGAACGGCAAACCAATCAAGCCTAAAACGCTCGGACAGAAAGCGTATGTCGATGCGATTCGAAAGGATATGGTAGTGTTCGGCACGGGGCCGGCTGGGACAGGCAAGACGTATCTTGCAATGGCGATGGCAATCACCGCATTCAAAAATAATGAGGTAGGGCGTATTATTTTGACAAGGCCTGCAATCGAAGCAGGCGAAAAGCTTGGATTTCTTCCCGGAGATCTGCAGAGCAAAGTTGATCCTTATCTGAGACCGCTCTATGATGCGCTTTACCAGATCATGGGACCCGACAGCTTCCTCAAGAATATGGAAAAAGGGTTGATTGAAGTTGCACCGCTTGCCTATATGCGTGGACGCACGCTGGACAATGCGTTCATCATACTGGATGAGGCGCAGAACACTTCCCCGGCGCAGATGAAGATGTTCCTGACGCGGATTGGATTTGGTTCAAAGGTGGTCGTGACAGGTGACTTGACGCAGAAGGATTTGCCGACGGGGAGCACGTCCGGGTTGGATGTTGCGATGAAAGTATTAGGCAGGGTGGATGGCATCAGTTTTTGCGCCATGACGAGCAAAGATGTGGTGAGGCACCCGCTTGTGCAGAGAATTGTCAATGCCTATGAGGAGTATGAGCAGAGGGACAAGCAGAGGGATAAGCGGCGTGAAAACCGAAAACATTAAGGCAGGGGACAGACAGGCCCGCGATCCTGAGGTGATACGCTGCAAGGCATTATGCAAAATACCGTATAGGATGAGAACGCTATGACAATTGATTTTGAAAATGAATATGGTGAGGTTCCAGGTTTGGAATTGGAAACGCTTGCTAAACAGGTAATCGCCGGTGCATTGGATGATATGGGCTGCCCGTATGAGGCGCGCGTTGGGCTCTTGCTCACAGGGGATAAAGAAATCCAGAGATTAAACGCGGAGCACAGAGGGATAGACCTTGCGACGGATGTTTTATCTTTTCCCATGACGGAATATGACCGGCCGGGTGATTTTTCCAGATTTGAGGAGGACTGGATTGACGCTTTTGATCCGGATTCCGGTGAGCTGTTGCTGGGAGACATTGTTCTGTCGATGGATCATGTGCTTGCACAGGCGAGGGAATATGGACATTCTGTGCGGCGTGAGTTTGCGTTTCTGATCACCCACAGTGTGCTGCATCTGATTGGTTACGACCATATGACAGAAGAGGATGCGGCGGAGATGGAACGATTACAGGAGAGAATATTGAATCAGCTAAATATTACAAGGGAGGAATCAAAATGAAACACAAATATCTGAAACGACTGATTGCTGCGGTGAGCGCGGCGGCAATGTTGACAGGATGTCTGGCACAGGGGATCACGGCGTCCGCTGCCGAGGGCGACGGTATGGTGCGCAGTTTTCTGACAGGAAAGCTTGTCCCTGAGAGCATCGGGAGAAAGAGAGCGATCGCTGTTATGCTGAGCAACAGTATCGAGGCAAATCCGCAGTCGGGGATCGGAAACGCATCCATTGTCTATGAGGCTCCTGTAGAGGGAGGATATACACGATTTATGGGAATCTTTGAGGACTATCAGGATGTGGAACGCATCGGGTCTGTGCGAAGCAGCCGTGAGTATTATGTCATTTTTGCGAGAGAATTTGACGCCTTTTATCTGCATTACGGACAGGCATGGTACGCGCTTGACCTTCTGAGAAGTGAGGATACATATAATATTAGCGGTTTGAGCAGTGAGAATGATGCGGGACGCGGCGAGGAAGAGTATGTCTACTATCGCAGCGATGATGCGGAAGCGCCGCACAATGTATTCACGAATTATGATATGGTGCAGGCCGGCATTGATTTTCTGAACTATCCGCGCGAGTATTCTGACTGGTATCTGGAGCAGGGTGGGCACTATCAGTTTGCCGCTGACGACGCTCCGGTGACGCTTGACAATGGACAGGATGCGGGACGGGTAAACGTCGGTTACGGGTACAACAATGCTTATTTTGTCTTTGATGAGTCGACAGGCAAATATTTGCGCTATCAGTTCGACGAACCGCATATCGACAGGACAACAGGGAAACAGCTTGCCTACGACAATGTCATCCTGCAATACTGCGACTGGAAGAAACAGCCAGATTCCGATACTTATCTGGACATCGACGTTGTGACTGGTGGAAACGGAAAATTCATCACGAACGGAAAGGCGATCGATATCACCTGGAGCAAAGACGGCGGAAGCTGGGAGGATCAGTTCGCACCGGGGAACTTTACACCGACCAAATATTACGATGAGAGCGGTAATGAGATCACGCTGAACCAGGGCAAGACATGGATCTGCATCGTGCTGGATTCAGAGAGTGAAAATGTTCAGATCAGTGCCGAGTAACAGGCAAATCCGCCGCAGCTTACAGTGATATGGCTGCGCGGATATTGTCATTGAAGAGGTTTAACGTGAAAGAGAAAACGAAGAGTCGAAACAATTTTTTGGTTCAGGGGTCGATCCTTGCGGCGGCCTCGATCATTGCGAAGATCATCGGTTTGATTTATCGGATTCCTCTCCTTAATACACTTGGGAATGAGGGAATCAGTTACTATTCGACATCGAATGAAATCTATGCGATCATTTTGATGATCTCGTGTTTTAATCTGCCGCTTGCAATTTCAAAGCTGGTGTCAGAGCGTGTCCATAGGGGCGAATATCGCAACGCGCATAAGGTATTCTTGTGCGCGGTGCGTTTTGCACTGCTCTCTGGCGGCTCTTTGGCACTACTTACCTATGTCTTTGCGGGAGTGATCACCAAATATCTGATGTCCTATGAGCTCGCGAAATACAGTCTTCGCGTTCTCGCTCCAGCTATTTTTATCTCAGCGATCATCGGGACATTCCGTGGATATTTTCAGGGCTATTCAACAATGGTGCCGACTGCGATTTCACAGGTGATTGAGCAGATCGCAAATGCAGTGATCACGTTAGTGTGCGCGGGTGTCATGTTCAGCTATGGAGAATCGTTGGCTGCAACCGAAGGAAATGCGTCTCTCGGACCGGCTTGGGGTGCCGCCGGAGGAACTTTTGGCACGGTTGCCAGCATCACGATTGCACTTCTCTTTATGATGGCAGTCTATACGGCCCAGAAGAAAACGCTGGCGCGCAATATGCGACAGGATCACAGTGGTGTTCAGGAATCGACTTTGACAATTTATCGTCTGTTGCTTCTGACCATCCTTCCGGTCATTTTGAGCACGGTCGTCTATAATATCAGCAATGTTGTGGATCAGGGAATTTTCTTCAAGGTGCTGAAAGGGCAGGGTTATACGGATGCACAGTACGGAACGATTTGGGGGATTTATTCCGGACAATTTCGCGTGCTGATGAATGTGCCGCTGGCGCTGGCATCTTGTCTTGCACCGTCTATTGTACCGAGCCTGACTGCCGCGATGGCCAATCGAAATCGTGTGGAAGCGCGGCAGAAGATCAAGGTCTCCATACGCTTCACCATGCTTCTGACAATCCCCTGCGCTGCAGGGATGGCTGCGCTCGCAAAACCAATCATCACAATGCTGTTCACTCAGGAGACCGGGGTTCCACTCTCCGTAGGAATCATGCAGGCGGGTGCGCTGATGATCATCTTTTACGCGCTGTCCACACTCACGACAGGTATTCTGCAGGGTTTGGGAAAGCTGAGGACGCCACTGATCAACTGTTCCATTGCGCTTGTTTTACACCTGCTTCTGCTGTATATGCTTCTGACGACTGCGAATTTGAATATCTATGCGGTCGTTTATGCCAATATTTTCTTTGCAATCGTGATCTGTGTCCTGAACGGGATTGCGATCGCGCGCTACATGAGTTATCGGCAGGAGTGGTACAAGACATTTATTGTTCCGGCACTCGCTTCGATTATCATGGCGGCGGCTGTATATGTAGTATACACCGTGTTCAACACTTTTGCAGGAAACACAATATCCACAATCCTCTCCGTGCTGGCGGGAATCATTATTTACTGTGTCGGACTTGTCTCATTCCGTGGTATCACAATCGACGAGCTGGCGACTTTCCCGAAGGGGCATTTGATTATCCGCGCGTTGCGCAAAATCGGGCTGGTGAGATAAACTTCGCTTAGCACAGGCCGAATCACTTGCTGATGAGGCCGCAAAAACAGGATGCAGGTGTGAGCAAATTCATCAACGAGGTCGATTTTGCGTGGATTTGCGAATCACATCTGTGAAGGAAACTAAACAGATGAGGAGTTATTCATGAGCAGCAGAGAGGGACTTACTGAAAAAAAGCGAATTATTGTGAAAATCGGAAGCTCCTGTATCACACACAGTGAAACAGGAGCTCTGAATCTGACAAAGCTCGAGATTCTGGTGCGCGAGCTTTGTGATCTGAAGAATATGGGCAAGGATGTGATCCTGGTTTCATCTGGGGCGATTGCCGTCGGGCGACAGGTGATTGGATTCCATCACAGACCTAAGAATGTGGCAGAGAAACAGGCGTGTGCCGCAATCGGCCAGGCGCAGCTGATGATGATCTACCAGAAGCTGTTCAGCGAGTATGGGCATCAGGCGGCGCAGGTTCTGATGACAAAGAAAACGATGGTGGATAATCTAAGCAGAAAGAATGCCTCAAACACCTTCGAGGAGCTGCTTCTGCTCGGAGCGATTCCGGTCGTGAATGAGAATGATACGGTAGCCACCTACGAGATCCAATTCGGTGATAACGACATGCTTTCCGCGATCGTGACCGCGCTGGTCGGAGGGGATATGCTGATTCTGCTCTCGGACATTGAAGGACTCTATACGGACGATCCTCGCGAGAATCCGAATGCGCGATTTATCGACACCGTGGAGAAGTTAGACGACGAGCTGATGCGTATGGGCAAGGGCAGCGGCAGTGACGTCGGGACCGGCGGCATGGCCACAAAGCTCTCTGCTGCGAAGGTGGCGACGGCCGCAGGCGCGGACATGGTGATCGCGAGCGGCGCGGATTTTCACGTGCTTCACAAGATTGTGCGCGGGGATAAGATCGGCACGCTTTTTCAGGCGAGACCGCGGGAGGAATTCCACCTGATCGATATACTGGAGGACGAGCTGTGAATTTGTGCTTAGTTCACTAGACCCGGACGCCCGGCAAGGGTTTGCAATGTCAGGGCAGACCCGCTTGCGCTTAATCGGGCACGCAGCGGTGCATAAG
>CANQEB010000090.1 GCA_947594085.1 uncultured Lachnospiraceae bacterium
GGCGCGCAGAGCAGACAGGCTGCGAGGCGATCCATGAGATGAAATCTGTATAGCCAGTCTGCTCTGATTTACTATAAGCTGCAAGCAGCTCAGAACAATCGGTGCTAAATGCGCACGATGTGTATAGGAAGGGCTGCTTCGCAGCTGCACATCGGCGCACAGAGCAGACAGGCTGCGAAGCGGTCCATGAGACGAAATCTGTGTAGCCGGTCTGCTCTGATTAACTATAATCGGAGGATAACATATGTTTCGAAATGAGATAGAGGCGGTAGGCAATACCGCTAAGAATAAGCTGGGCCTGCTGGATAAGAACCCGCTCGGCTATGTCCTGATGTCGATCCTGGCCGGCGTGTTTATCGGCTTCGGCAGCATTATGATGGGAATCGTGGGCGGTGTCATGGCAGGACAGCCGGCGCAGAAGCTGATTTGCGGCATTGTGTTCTCTGTGGGTCTTTGCCTGGTGACAGTTGCCGGGGCTGAGCTCTTCACCGGAAACAATTTCGTGATGGCAGTCGGAAGCTTCACAGGGACAGTTTCGTGGGGGAAGACGATCAAGCTCTGGGTGGTCTGCTATATCGGCAATCTGATCGGTTCCGTGGCGACGGCGGTGCTCTTTGTGTTGACGGGCCTGGATACGGGAGATACCGGCACATTTCTGTCGAACGCGGCGGCGACCAAGATGGCGGGTGCTCCGCTGAACCTGTTCACGAAGGCGATTTTCTGTAATATGCTTGTGTGCCTGGCGATTTGGTGCGGCGCGAAGCTGAAATCCGAGGGCGCAAAGATCGCGATGAACTTCTGCTGTGTGGCGACGTTCGTCACCTGCGGCTTCGAGCACAGCGTTGCCAACATGACATTTCTGACGATCGGCCTGATGAATCCGATGGAGGCAACGGTCAGCATCGGAGGATTTTTCTACAACCTTCTGATTGTCACGGCAGGAAATATGGTCGGCGGCGTGCTGCTTATCGCGCTTCCGTATTACCTGATCGCGAAGGAGAAGTAGACTGGGAACAGAACCAGCGCGGGGACATATCTTAAAAATGAGAAGAGACTGTCACAAAGTAATCTGGCCGATTTTTCGGGCACATTTCCGATTAGCCGGATGATTACTGCTTTGAGATAGTCTCTTTTGCTCTGTCGAGAAGATGGACAGCGGTAGGTTGCAGTTTGTTTAGTTGGCTTCCTGCGCGCGTTCGAGCGCCTGTGCGATTGCAGATAGCAAAAGCTGTGAAGTGTATTTGTTCTCCTGGGGGCAGGTGATATCTTCGAGTGATTGCCTTTCCAGGATCTGGGATGTAATGTGCTCCAGGGATGGAGACACCAGCGGAAAGGCGGCGGCCGTCGCTTCACTGAGATTCACAAGCCGTATCGCATTGATGTGATTCTGGTCGACACTGACCTCTACATCCACGGTAGAATCGCCGAGCGTAACCGGTGTCGTGTAAATTCCTGCTGTGAAGCGTTTGCTTTCGGATGCAGATTGGGCGGAATCCTCTGAGGACTGAGCAGTCTGGCTCGACTTGGATGTCACACCGTTGTGAACGTTACTTTTTCCCAGCTTGCCGGAGAACATCAGAACAAGGCAAGTAATTAGCAAGATTGCGAGAAAGAGCAAAAGCAAAGTATAAATGATTTCACGAGTTTTGAGAACGATAATCTTTGGGTTGGAACGCATAGTATACTCCATAAAAATTTGTATTTGGTATAGTTTATTAACGTGGGTCAGGCTTTATGATAACAATTGTTTGCAATGTAATTGAGTTTGTGATATGATTATAGAAAATAATGGGCTTATTATGTCCACAGATGACTGAGGCAAGGGAGATTGTTATGGAAAGTTATTTAATTACAACAGACAATATGGGTGATCTTCCAGATGAGTATATTGCGGAGCATCAGATTCCGACCATGTCGTTGACATACTTATTGGATGGGGAAACATATACCGCGGAGAACTCGCTTCCCTATCAGGAGTTCTACAAAAAGATGCGCGAGGGCTGTATGCCGACGACATCTCAGGTCAATCCTGAGGAAGCCAAGGAGTATCTTGCGCGATTTTTGGAGATAAATAAAAACATCATTCATATTGCGTTCTCCGGAGGCTTGAGCGGTACTTACAATAGTGTCCGTCTGGCGGCAGAAGAGCTGATGGAAGAGCAGCCTGGCTGCAGGATTACGGTTGTGGACTCCTTGGCGGCCTCTATGGGCGAGGGATTATACGTATATAAGGCGCTGGAACAGCAGCAGGCCGGACTCAGCTATGATGAGATGGTGCAGTGGCTCGAAGATAACAAGCAGCATATCTGCCATTATTTCACGGTGGATGACCTGTTTCATCTGTATCGCGGTGGCCGTGTTTCGAAGGCGGCGGCCGTGGTTGGGACGATGATCAACCTCAAGCCTGTTCTGCATGTGGACAAGGAAGGCCATCTCATTCCGCTCGCGAAGGTGCGTGGACGGCGGAAGTCTCTGAACGCTTTGCTGGACTACATGGAGAAGCAGATGGGAAGCTTCCGGGATAAGAATGACATTGTATTCATCAGTCATGGCGACTGTTACGACGATGCGTTCTACGTGCAGGAGCAGGTAAAGAAGCGCTTCGGAGTCGAGAAATTTATGATCAGTCCGATTGGGCCTACGATCGGTGCACATTCCGGCCCGGGGACGCTCGCGCTGTTCTTTATGGGGGACGCGCGATAAGGATTATTCAATGATTTCTCTTTGCTCATGCCACTGTGCGGCTTGAGTGTGTTAAAAGGAGATGTCAACATGAAGGGAAAACGACTGGTATTGTTATTGTCTGTTATGCTTGCGGCGTTTTTGGCCGGAGGCTTGACGTTGTATGCCCACGCGGACGGCACAGCTGCGTCTGCGGCTCAGGCAGAGCAGTCAAAGCATATTGAGAAGACGTTGACACATACCATTCGGGACGCGGGTTGCGCGTTTAATCTGTCCTTGCCGAAGCTGCGCGCGATCAATGCGGTTGGAATAGGGGGTTTTTCGGGCACATACGGCGCACAGCTCAAGTCCGAGAGTCTTGAGCGGAAGATTTATGACGCGATGGTGACTTATTATGTAAGGAGTCAGAAGTCTGGAAGTGTGGATGTGGCCCTTTCGTTTTCTTTTTCCGGCACGGGCGACTATGAGAAGAGCGATGAATATCTGGAAGCCCAGGAAGAAATCGAGTATGCGGTAGAGTCGGCTTTCGGCGCGTTCCTGTATGATTATCCGGAGGTTTTCTGGGCGGGCGATTTGTCTTATGCGGAGAATTTCTTTGCGGACGTTACCTTTGGCGAGAAGGAAACGTTCTCAGGCAGTTTTACAGGCGTCACCATAAGCCTTATGGAGGTCTATTCTGGCGCAAGTAAGGCTCAGAATGTGTTCACGGCGGCGATACGGGATGCGAAGAGTGAGATAGAGAAAGCCCGGGTGGATGCCACACAGTATCAGACGTTGAAGGCGATTCATGATTACGTCTGCGCCAAAATCACGTATCCGTATGATTACAATCTGGAGACAACAGTGCCGGTTTATCATTCGCCAGCAGGTGTATTTCTGCAGGGTGGAGTTGCAGTGTGCGAGGGCTATGCAAAATCATTTATGATACTATGCAGAGAATTTGACATTCCGGCGATCCTTGTCGTCGGCGATGCGGGCGGTTCTCACATGTGGAATTATGTCCAGCTGCAGGGGAGCTGGTATGCGGTGGATACGACCTGGGATGACACGGGAGGTCCGGCGCCCGCCACTACGTATTTTATGATTGGCAGTGAGACATCCGTTCCGGGGGGAACGTTTGGCTCGACGAGAGTGCTGAACACATGCTTTTCCGCCTCAGGAAAAGGAAAGAATTTCAATTATCCGATTCTGAATGGCACAGCTTACCGAAAAGAGAATTCGCATGTCCACAGCTGGTGCATCGCATCGGAGACGAAGCCGACTTGCACAAAATCAGGGGAAATTAAGTACAAATGCTCTATCTGCGGAGAAGTGACAAGCAATATCGTAGCGGCACTCGGGCATAGCTACCATGACAAGAACTATGTATACAATAATGACGCGACTGTTTTTAGCGATGGCACAATGTCGCTGGTCTGCGACAATGGATGTGGGGAGAAAAAGACGACGGTGCCGGCTCCGGGGACGAAGATTCCGGCCACGATCAAATTGAACGTGACCAGTCTGGTACTCAAAAGAGGACAGTCTACGACGGCACTGAAGGTGAGTGGACTGGCTCAGGGAGACTCGATACTCAAATGGGAGTCCCTGAATCCGAAGATAGTCAAAGTCTCGCAGTCAGGGAAGATAACAGCAAAACAGAAGATCGGGACGGCAAAGATCAGGATTACGTTGAAGAGCGGTCTGAAGAGAAAAGTCAAGGTCACAGTGCAGGCGAACGATGTCTTGACGAGCAAGATTTCAGGCGTGACCAAATCGATCACGCTGAAAAAGGGCAAAACGAAAAAGCTGGCTCCGGTGATTACACCGATTACAAGTGTTCAGAAGCTGATTTACAAATCTTCAAATACAAAAGTAGCCACGGTCTCAACTGCGGGCATGATCAAAGCGAAAAAGAAAGGCAAGACGACAATCACCATGAAAAGCGGCAGAAAGACGATCAAATGTGTGGTTACCGTGAAATGAATTCGTGATACTCCTTTTTAAGATTTCCTGTAAATCTGGAATAAAAACAGTAAAAAAGCACATATTACTAACACAACGGCGATGTGGCGGACGAACGTTTGCCGCGGCCGCGGAAGCTACAGGAATAAACGAAAAAGGAGAACGCAAACTATGAAACGCTGGAGAAAGTACACTTTATGTATTGCCTGCGTGTGCTGCATGGCATTTTTGGCAGGCTGCGGAAATGATGAGAACAAGAATGCGAACGAAAAGGAAACGCAGAAAATTACGGCAGAAAATCAAAAGGCAGACTCTGAGGACAATACTGCAGACAACAATGCATCTTCAGAGAATAATGTGGAAAATAACTCTGAGGCTGGGGCCGGCACGGATGATGCGGCACAGGATGACGAAGAGACGGCACAGGGCGATGCGGCAGACAGCAATGTAAACGGCGTCACAGACGAGAACAATAAGGACGAGATGGAAGACAACGACGACGCAGGAGACAAGGCTGAAGATGACAATGCCGGAGGTGACAATATTGCCGAGAACGGAAATACAGAGGGCGGCGTCGTAGGCGATGCGGGTGCTGACATTGTCGACGGTGTAGGCGATGCCGGAAAAGACGTGATTGACGGTGTAGGTGATGCCGGAAAGGACGTGATCGACGGCGTAGAGAACGCAGGGGACGCGTTGACCGGAAACAATGATGCGAACAACCAGAATTAGCAGGGCAGAGATAAAATACAGTATTTGTTCCATTGCTGAGAGTGCAGTGCGGCATGTTTTATGCGTAGACCCGCACGTCGAAACCAGCTGTTGACGCAGCATGTGGGTCGCGCGGCGAGCAGGGAAGGACATCCTTTGCTCGATTAAATATGTTCGCTCTGCACGTTTTTATGGCTTCAGGGGAGGGGATGAATCGATGCGCTTTCGACCGTGTATCGACATACATAACGGAAAAGTGAAACAGATCATTGGCGGTAGCCTGAGTGACAAGGGGGATACGGCGAACGAAAACTTTGTGTCGGAGCTGGACGCAGGGTTTTATGCAGACCTCTACCGGCGGGATGGATTGGCCGGCGGGCATATTATTCTGCTCAATCCGTCCTCCTCTGAATACTATGAGGAGACGAAGCGACAGGCCATGCTTGCGCTTCGCACATACCCTGGCG
This sequence comes from uncultured Lachnospiraceae bacterium, assembly GCA_947594085.1. Taxonomy (GTDB): domain Bacteria; phylum Bacillota; class Clostridia; order Lachnospirales; family Lachnospiraceae; genus Choladousia. Next base: position 5,805 of record CANQEB010000090.1, read on the forward strand.
GGCTGCAGCTGGGCGGAGGGGTGAACGAGACGAATGCGGCAGAGTTTTTGGATGCAGGTGCGTCGCATGTCATAGCGACCTCATACGTTTTTCGAAATGGACAGGTCGATTTCGGCAATCTGGAGCGTCTGGCACGGGAGACTGGGAGAGAGCATCTTGTGTTAGATTTGAGCTGCAGGAAGAAGGAAGATGGTTACTATATTGTGACCGATCGCTGGCAGAAGTTTACGGACGTTCGACTGTCGCCCCTGGTGCTGGATGAACTCGCAAGGTATTGCGATGAATTTCTGATTCATGCGGTGGATGTCGAGGGCAAGGCGTCAGGCATTGAGGAAAAACTGGTACAGATGCTTGGCGCATGGCAAGGGATCCCGGTGACGTATGCGGGCGGCGTGGGAAGCTGCGATGATCTGGAGACGCTGCGACGGCTGGGACAGAACCGGCTCGATGTGACAGTTGGGAGCGCGCTTGACTTGTTTGGAGGGCCCATTCCCTATCGCACCTTGCTAAAATTATAAGAAAATTAAAATACTTTCACAAAAGTGTTAGAATAATTCACATTTAATATAATTTTAATTGAAAAAAATGGAAACTATGCTATACTAGACAGTAGAACAGTGCGCCTGTTGCAATAAGCGCTTGTTCCAGTCTCAAGTAAAGGAGTTGGACAGTATGAAGTTTACGATCAGCGGCAAGAATCTCGAAGTATCGGATGGCCTGAAATCGGCGATCCGGGACAAGCTTGGCAAGCTGGAGCGGTATTTCACTCCGGATACAGAAATCATTGTGACACTGAGTGTGGAGAAAGAGCGCCAGAAGATTGAGGTGACGATACCGGTCAGGGGAAACATTATTCGTTCTGAACAGGTGAGCAACGATATGTATGTTTCCATTGATTTGGTCGAGGAAGTGATCGAGCGTCAGCTGCGCAAGTACAAAGAGAAGATCATCGAGCGGCATCAGGACGGCGGCAATTTCAAGCAGGAGTTTATTGAGAAGGAGACGGATCCACTTGATGAGGTGAAGATCATTCGCACAAAGCACTTTGGCATGAAGCCGATGTATCCGGAAGATGCCTGTGTGCAGATGGAGCTCCTGGGACATAATTTCTTTGTATTCTTCAATGCAGAGACGGAAGAGGTCAATGTCGTATATAAGAGAAAGGGCAACACTTATGGCCTGATCGAGCCGGAATATTCATAAGGTTTTGGAGGCGTCCGGTCTGATCCTGCGCCTGATATGAGCGCGGAATCACACGAGGACCGAATATATAGTATCAATGAGACAGACAGCTGACAGGAGCAGGGGTCTCTGGGAAGGACCGATAGGGGTATCCATCCGGAGATCCCTGTTTTGCATGGTGCTTGATTACGACTGATTTGCCATTTTCCCGCTATCCGGACTAAATTCGCAGGCTCATCCGCTGGTTTGGCATCTGGCAAAAATTTTGATTGTCTTGTGCCGCTGAAAGTGTTACAATAAAAAGAACATTCAATTTAGATGGGAGAATCAGGATGAAATTAATAGAGAAGGTTTTCGGAACCCACAGCGAGCGTGAGCTGAAGATGATTCTGCCGCTTGTGGACAAGATAGAGGCTCTGCGTCCGCAGATGCAAGCTCTTTCGGACGATGAGTTGAAGGCGAAGACGCCGGAGTTCAAGGAGCGCTACGCGAACGGAGAGACGTTGGACGACCTGCTTGTGGAGGCGTTCGCGGTGGTGCGTGAGGCGGCGAAGCGGGTGCTCGATATGGAGCATTACCGCGTGCAGTTGATCGGCGGCATCATTCTTCATCAGGGCCGTATCGCTGAGATGCGTACCGGTGAAGGAAAGACGCTGGTGGCGACGCTGCCTGCTTATCTGAATGCGTTGACCGGACAGGGCGTACACATCGTCACGGTCAACGACTACCTGGCGAACCGTGACGCAGAGTGGATGGGGGCAATTCACCGCTTCCTCGGGCTGACGGTCGGCTGCGTGCTGAATTCGATGAACAACGACGAGCGCAGGGAGCAGTACGCCTGCGACATCACTTATATCACGAACAACGAGGTAGGCTTCGACTATCTGCGTGACAACATGGTGATCTACAAGGAGCAGCTCGTGCAGAGGGATCTCGTCTACGCGATCATCGACGAGGTCGACTCGGTCCTGATCGATGAGGCGCGCACCCCGCTGATCATTTCCGGGCAGAGTGGTAAATCCACGAAGCTCTATGAAGTCTGCGATATTCTGGCGCATCAGCTGCAGCGCGGTGAGGCGAGCGGCGAAGTGACGAAGATGACGGCGATCATGGGCGAGGAGATCACGGAGACCGGCGATTTTATTGTCAACGAGAAGGACAAGATCGTCACCCTGACGCAGCAGGGCGTGGAGAAGGTCGAGAAGTTTTTCCAGATTGACAACTTTTCCGATCCGGAGAATCTCGAGATCCAGCACAATGTCGATTTGGCCCTGCGCGCGAACAACCTCATGTTCCGCGACCAGGATTACGTCGTGAAGGATGATCAGGTGCTCATTGTCGATGAATTTACGGGACGCATCATGCCAGGGCGCCGCTATTCGGACGGCCTGCATCAGGCGATCGAGGCGAAAGAGCATGTGAAGGTGAAGCGCGAGAGCAAGACGCTCGCGACGATCACGTTCCAGAACTTCTTCAACAAATATCAGAAGAAATGCGGCATGACCGGTACGGCGCTGACCGAGGAGCGGGAGTTCCGTGATATTTACGGTATGGATGTCATCGAGATCCCGACGAACCGCCCGGTTTGCCGTAAGGATCTGGACGATGCAGTATATATGACCAAGAAAGAGAAGTACCGTGCGGTCGTCGAGGCGGTCAAGGAAGCGCACGCGAAGGGACAGCCGGTACTGGTCGGTACAATCACGATCGATGTATCCGAGCTTCTCAGCGGGATGCTGAAGAGAGAAGGGATCCAGCACAATGTCCTGAATGCGAAGTTTCATGAGCTGGAGGCTGAGATCGTGGCGGATGCAGGTGTTCACGGAGCCGTCACGATTGCGACGAACATGGCTGGCCGTGGTACGGATATCAAGCTGGATGATGAGGCGCGCGCGGCGGGCGGTCTGAAGATCATCGGTACGGAGCGCCATGAGTCGAGGCGTATCGACAATCAGCTGCGTGGACGTT
>CANQEB010000091.1 GCA_947594085.1 uncultured Lachnospiraceae bacterium
CTCCCGAACGGAAAGGACAGTTTACTCAGGTGTACAGCTTACAGCCGCCGGAGGAGACCGTGTTTGCAGAGGAGACCGCATCTGAGCAGCCGGGGATCGATGGACTTCGCATTTTGCTGGTCGAGGACAACGAGCTCAACATAGAGATTGCGCAGTCTATTCTGGAGATGAACGGGGCTACCGTCACGCAGGCACATGACGGACAGGAAGCAGTGGAGCGGTTCACCGGCAGCAAGCCGGGTGATTTTGATTTGATTCTAATGGATATTCAGATGCCGGTCATGGACGGTTTCGAGGCGACCAAGATCATTCGCCAATCCGCGCATCCGATGGCTGCGTCGATTCCGATTATCGCGTTGACCGCCAACGCTTTCGACGAGGATATGAAACGCTCGGTGGAGAGCGGTATGAACGGTCATCTGTCCAAACCGCTGGATGTTGACGAGGTGCTTCGGGTCATCGCCCAGGCGGTCGGAAAGGAAGAAATGAAAGAATGCAGTTCAATTCGATTGACTTTATGATATTTTTCCCTGTTGTTCTGGCACTGTATTTTGTGATCCCCAAAAAAGCGCGCACCGTGTGGCTGTTATTGGCAAGCTACTATTTCTACATGAGTTGGAATGCGAAGTATGCCGTTTTGATAGGTTTTTCGACATTGCTCACTTATGGCAGCGGCATCCTGATGGACGGCTTGGCGGACAGGAAAGTCAGAGACGTACAGGGCAGGAAAAAGCTGATCCTGGCCGTGTGTATCTTGCTCAACCTCGGCATTTTGGCCGTATTTAAGTATGGAAATTTCACCATTGAGTCTGTGAACAAAATACTGAATATCTTGCATATCAGAGTGATAGAGGGACGGTTCAATCTGCTGCTTCCGGTTGGCATATCTTTCTATACGTTCCAGGCGCTCGGATATATTGTCGATGTATACCGTGGAGATGTGAAGGCGGAGAAGAATCTTCTGCGGTATGCACTTTTTGTGTCCTTTTTTCCGCAGCTTGTGGCGGGCCCGATCGAACGTTTGAAGAATCTGCTGTCCCAGATGAAGAAAATAACGGAAATCAAGCTTTGGAACGCAAGACGAGTTGCCTCCGGAGCAATCTTGATGGTCTGGGGATTTTTCATGAAAATGGTCATCGCAGATAGAGTGGCAATTCTTGTAGATACGGTATTCAATGATTACAGGATGTATGGGAGCACGGAGCTGATCCTTGCCGCGATTGGGTTTTCGCTGCAGATCTATTGTGATTTTGCGAGCTATTCCATGATTGCCATCGGGGCGGCGAAAATCATGGGCTTTGAGCTGATGGAGAATTTCAATACGCCGTATTTTGCGCGGAGCATACGCGATTTTTGGAGCAGATGGCACATTTCCCTGAGCACATGGTTCAAGGACTACCTCTATATTCCACTGGGCGGCAACAGAAAAGGGAACTTGAGAAGAATGGTCAACATCATGATCGTATTTCTTGCCAGTGGGCTGTGGCACGGGGCCGGCTGGAGCTTCGTCGTGTGGGGCGGACTTCACGGTATGTACCAGATCGTGGGCGATGTGCTGCAGAAACCAAAGGAGAGATGGAGACAGAAATTTTCCGTCAAAACAGATTGCGTCAGCTGGAAACTCTCGCAGATGTTGGTCACGTTTGCTCTTGTAGTGTTCGCGTGGATCTTCTTCCGGGCAGACTCCCTGAAAGAGGCGGTCGGGTTCATTGAAAGAATGATTACAAGGCCGACCCCGTGGCTGCTGTTTAACGGCGGGATTTATGAGCTTGGCCTGGACAGAGTCGAAATGAATATTCTTGTGGTCTCCGTCGTGATATTGCTGGCGGTCGATTTGATTCGCTATGTCAGGAAGCAGACGCTGGATGCATTCTTGTTTGAACAGAATCTCTGGTTTGAATGGACCGTGGTCATTGTGCTCATAGTTATGATTTTTGTCTATGGAAAGTATGGCCCTGCCTTTGACCCGAAGCAGTTTATCTATTTCCAATTTTAGAAAGGGGTAAAGTGATGAAGAAATCAATCATAAGAATCGCAAGCTTTATCCTGATCCTTGGAATAATCCTGTGGAAGGTGAACAGCATTCTTTCATTTAAGTTTGCCGACGGAAACTCGATACTGGCAGATTTTTACCGATTGGAAAAGAATACGGTTGATGTAGTGACGATAGGCTCCAGCCATGCGTATGCGAATTTCAACTGTGGGGTGCTTTGGGACGAGTACGGAATAGCGTCATACGATCTCGCCTCCTCCATGCAGCCGACTTGGAATTCCTACTATTATCTGAAAGAGGCGTTGAAAACCCAGCAGCCGGAGCTGATTGTGTTGGAGGGGTTCGGGACTTCCTTTGACATCGACTATTCAAACGATTCCAGAATTGTGAAGAATACTTACAGCATGAAATGGTCCCGGGATAAGATCGAGGCGATCACGGTGAGCGCGACGGAAGAGCGAAAGCAGGAATTTCTGCTGGACTATGCGAGATACCATAACAGATACGCTACGCTGAATCGAGGTGATTTTTTCCCTGAGAGCGAATATCTGGACTCAAATAATTACTGGCACTACATGGACACGATGGGGCAGTATCTGTTTGACCAGTTCAGAAGGATGGAAATCATGGATGTGAGCAAGATCCATGAGCCGGAAGAGCTAAACGAAAAGGCGGAGGAGTATTACCGAAAGACAATTGAGCTTGCACAGGAAAACAACATACCTATCGTAGTGATTGTGGCGCCATACGCCTTAACGGAGGAGGATCAGCGGAGGTTTCTGAGGGCGGAGGAGATAGCGGAAGAGTACGGCGTTAAATTTTTGAATACAAATCTGCTCTTGGACGAGATCGGCATTAATACGGCGCGGGACTATCACGATGATGTTCACCTGACTGTGCAGGGCAGCAGGAAATTTTCTCTCTATATCGGACAGTATCTAAAAGAAAATTTTGAGATCACGGACCGCAGAGGTGACGAAAGATATGGTGCATGGGATAGATGTGCGGCCTATACGGAACAATTTCGGAAGAATATGATTCTGAAAAACGCGACCAGCCTTGATAAAATCGCGAAACGACTCTCGAATCAGAATTATCGGCTTCTGATTTCTCTTGACGGAAATGCAGATGCAGAAGATGAAGTGATTGGCGATTTCCTGTCACAGCAAGGGATCGATCCGGCATCCTCAAACGTGATGTGGATGAAGGAAGGGAAGAGCATGATCTGGGAGTTTGACGGCGAAGAGGCAAAGCAGTATATGAGTACGAAGCTTCATGACATTTGTATGAAGCGTGTCCCGGAGGGCGACGGGATCTATTCCAATAAAATTATCGTGGACAAAAAGGAATACCGGAAAGTAGATAACGGATTGAATGTGGTAGTGTTTGACACCCTTACTGACAGGGTTGCGGATTCGTTTGGAATTGATTCGGACAACAATTACAGTATAGTCAGAATATAAGCATATAAAAGATTCAGCTCGCGGCAGCACAGAGTATGTTCCATTCAAAGGTGAGTGGGACATATTTTTTTCACAAATTCATCACGGGATGGACACAAAATGAACAAAGTCGGGACACAAAACAGGAATATTCTTTCACTGTCAACAGGCGGACGAAATGAACTGCGAAAAAGGCGATCAGGTGGTTTTCATTTCGCACCGGAGAATGATATTTGAAAGGAGCACAGGAACTATGGGACGCAAGAAGTTTTGGAGTAGAAAAACAGGGCTGGCAGCAGTGCTGATGGCCGCAACGATGATTTTGGGGAGCGCACCGGCGTATGCGCAAGAGCCGTCGGAAGCGGATGAGACCACGAAACCTTCCGAGATCAACACGACTGCGGAGGCTTTTGGAATAGACATGAGCACAGAGTATCCGGGAGTCACGGTGAAACCAGGGGAGACAGTAAGCTTTCCGCTGGATTTTGAGAGCATGGATGGGAAAGGCTATGATGTCGCCCTGTCTGTGGTATCACTTCCGGAAAATTGGACTGGATATTTCCGCGGTGATAATAAAGAGATCACAAAGATCCACGTGAAGGGTGATGCGGCGACCGATACAGGAGACAGCACGGACGCACAGTTCAGTTTGAGTGTTCCGGCGGAGAGCGAGGAAGGTACATACAAGGTTGAACTCGAGGCGGATGCCGGAGCGGGTGAGGCCGATACGCTGGAGCTTGAGGTGACGGTCAGCCAGGAGGAGAGCGGCCAGAGTGATTTTACTTCAGAATACCCCCAGCAGCAGGGTATGTCGGGGACTTCCTTCAGCTTTGAGACGACGATCATAAATAACCGCAGCACCAATCAGACCTACAGTCTATCGGCAGACGCGCCGACCGGGTGGCAGGTGACGTTCACACCGTCTGGCGAGAGCGCGAACGTGGCGAGCCTTTCGGTAGATGCAGGCGGAAGCCAGGGCATGACGGTTGGCGTCGTGCCGCCGGAAAATGTGGAGAAGGGCGAGTACACGATCCCGTGTGCTGCGGTTTCGGCGAACGATACTCTGGCATTGGATCTGACTGTTGAAGTCACCGGGACATACGGGCTGACACTTTCTACCCCGGATGGACGGCTGAGCTTTGACGCATATGAGAACAAAGAGGCTTCGGTCACTCTGAATGTGACGAATACGGGCAATGTTGATTTGACAAATCTGAACTTGACGTCATCGGCTCCCACTGACTGGGAGGTGACATTCAGCGAGTCGACAATCGACACGCTTGAGGCGGGGGCCACGAAGGAAATAACGGCTTACGTGACGCCGTGTGAAAATGCGGTCACAGGTGACTATGTAGCCTCGATTGGCATCAGCAATAGCGAGACATCCGCGAATGCAGATTTCCGTGTATCCGTGAAGACCTCGACGACGTGGGGCATTGCAGCGGTCGGCGTCATCATCGTGCTAGCGCTGGGACTCGGCTTCATTTTTAAGAAATATGGGAGACGGTAGGTATGAAAAAGACATATCAGGATACTTGTGCCGGCTCATCAGAACGTGTTGATAAGAAAGACAGCGAGGAAATAAATATGTCAGAGAATAGCAGAAACGTAATAGAGATTGCACATCTGACGAAACAGTACGGCGATAAGAGGGCGGTTGACGATTTGAATCTGTCAATTCGCAAGGGCGAGGTGTTCGGACTTCTTGGACCGAACGGCGCAGGCAAGACGACGACGATCCTGATGCTGCTCGGGCTGACGGAACCGACGGCGGGTTCGGCCTTGATCGAGGGACTTGACTGTGCGCGCCACCCGCTCGAAGTCAAAGGAATCGTCGGATATCTGCCGGATAACGTCGGATTTTATCCGGACATGACGGGGCGGCAGAATCTGCGCTTTACCGGTCAGTTGAACGGCCTCTCCGGACAGGAGCTTGAGGAGCGCATAGATCACCTCCTTGAGCGTGTCGGGATGACTGAGGCGGCTGACCGCCGTGCAGGCACCTATTCCAAGGGAATGCGCCAGAGACTTGGGATTGCGGATGTGTTGATCAAGGACCCGGAGATTATCATCATGGATGAGCCGACGCTGGGCATCGACCCGGAGGGTATGCGGGAGCTTTTGAATTTGATCCGGGAGCTATCGGTAGAGGACGGGAGGACGATTTTGATTTCATCGCATCAGCTTCACCAGATCCAGCAGGTCTGCGACAGGGTCGGCATTTTTGTGGAAGGAAAACTGATTGCGAGCGGCACACTTGCCGAGTTGGAGGAACAGATCCTAAAGGATGGAAGTTATCTTTTGGAGACGAATGTCCATCCTTGTGATGATAAACTGCTTGGAATGCTTTATCAGCAGGAAGGGTTAGAAAAGATTCAAAAGGAAGGAAATACGCTTTTGATTACGTCGAAGCAGGATATTCGTGGACAGCTCACGAAATTCCTGGGAGAACATGGTTATACGATCCTGCATCTTCACCAGCGGGGCGGCGACCTTGACGAGATCTACAGACGTTATTTTGAAAAGGCAGGGCAAAGCGATGAAAGAAAAGATTTTGAAGAAAAGAGAAAACATGGCTGGAGGCGCGAAAGAAAAGACGCGCGTCAAAGGGCTGACAGGGCTTAAGGCACTGTTTCACAAGGAGCTCGCGGATCACCTGAGAAGCAGGCGCTTCCTGATTCTCCTGCTGCTGATTGGCGGTACCGGTTTCGCCAGCCTATATGGTGCGATCTCCGGACTCGGGGATGTCGAGGACAGCAATTACCTGTTCCTGAGCCTGTACACATCAAGCGGGAACTCCATTCCGTCCTTTATGTCCTTCATCGCGTTGCTCGGCCCGATCATCGGTCTGGCGCTCGGCTTTGACGCGGTGAACAGTGAGCGCGCGGGAGGCACGTTGAACCGGCTCGTGGCGCAGCCAATTTACCGGGATTCCATCATCATCGGGAAATTTTTGGCCGGCACGGCGGTGATCGCGGCGATTATCTACACGATGGGGATCGGGCTTGGGGCGGTCGGAGTGATCGCCACAGGCGTGAAACCGTCCGGCGAGGAAGTCTGGAGAATCCTGGTTTTCCTGACGTTCACAGTTGTCTATGTGGCGTTCTGGCTGGCGATCTCGATCTGGTTCTCCGTGGTGTGTCGCCACGCGGCCACCTCGGCGCTCGCGTCGATCGCACTTTGGGTATTCTTTGCGATCTTTATGAGCCTTGTGTCGAGCATTATCGCGAACGCGGTATATCCGGTCGGCGACGAGTACCATATGATGATCAACTCGTACAAAAATTACACGCTCAACCTCGGCCTGAATCGTATCTCGCCGTACTATTTGTACAGTGAGGCGGTTTCTACGATCATGAATCCGACGGTTCGCTCGGTCAATGTGGTGACAATGGACCAGCTTGTCGGGGCGGTTAGCGGATATTTGAGCCTGGGGCAGAGCCTGTTGCTTGTATGGCCGCATCTGACCGGCTTGGCGGCGCTGATGCTGGTCGCGTTCGGCGGTTCCTACATCGGATTCATGCGGCAAGAGATCCGGACGAACTGAGCGGACGGCAGAAACTGTGGCTAAAGAAGATGTGAAAAGCGCAGAATGTGTGACACATCAAAAAACTCGGCAAAAGCTGATGCATGCATATAAAGCGGAAAATCGCAGATACTATCCCTGATTTGAGACGATTCCACAGAATGTTCCGGCAGACGGACGATGTTGCTGTGAAGCGACGTATGGAATCGCAATCCAACAAATTCAGGAGGTATAGACATGCCAGCATTAGTTTGTTCTGCACAGAACTGTATTTTCAACAACGCAATGTACTGTGGCAAGGGTGATATCAAGGTCGGAGGCGAGGACGCGAAGGTTTGCCAGGACACTTGCTGCTCGAGCTTTGAGGAGCGCAAGAGAGACAGCGCGAAAAGCTCCGTTGGCAGCCCGTCCACGATTATTGACGTCAAGTGTGAGGCGGAAAATTGTAAGTACAACGATAACTGCATTTGCCGGGCGAACCATGTGGACATTGCGGGCGCAGCGGCCTGCGAGTGCCACGAGACCGAGTGCGTGACGTTCGACGAGGCAAAATGACACGCAGAGAAAAGACTGCCTCAAAGCATTTGTAATATTGCGAAGCTGAACATTTGCTGAACATTTTGCCAAAAACTGTTTGACAATCCGCCGCGCCTGTGTTATGCTTACCGAGGTTATAGATAACAGGAAAGCAGAGTATCCACTCTCACCTCGGCGCAGAGGGCGACCGGCGGTTCATATCGGTTTCAGACGCAGCTTCTTTGGAGGATGTCGTTTTGTGATTGTTTAGAGTGGATAAATTTGTTATCCACTCTTTTTTATATCAATGTGATGGAGGTGCAGTACCATTAGCGAATTAATGATCAACGAACAAATCAGGGACCGTGAAGTACGTCTGATCGGCGAGAACGGCGAACAGCTGGGTATCATGTCGGCAAAGGACGCGATGAAGCTTGCGAGGGAGGCAGAGCTTGATCTGGTGAAGATCGCGCCGATGGCGAAGCCGCCGGTGTGCAAGATCATCGATTACGGGAAATATCGTTATGAGCTGGCTCGCAAGGAGAAGGAGGCCAGAAAGAAACAGAAAACGATTGAGATCAAAGAAGTCAGGTTATCTCCCAACATTGATGTGAATGATTTGAACACAAAGATTAATAGCGCTAAGAAGTTCATTTCAAAGGGTAACAAAGTTAAGATTAGTCTGCGTTTCCGTGGCAGAGAGATGACGCATATGCAGGAGAATCGTTACATCCTTGAGGATTTCGCGAAGGAGCTTGCAGATATTGCGGTCATCGACAAACCGATCAAGCAGGAGGGCAGAAGCCTCACCATGTTCTTGGCGGAAAAGAAGTAATACAGATTTTCAAATACAAGGAGGAAAGACGAAATGCCGAAAATGAAGACAAGCAGGGCAGCTGCGAAACGTTTTAAGAAGACAGGAACAGGTTTATTGAAGAGAAACAAAGCTTATAAGAGCCATATCTTAACCAAGAAGTCGACCAAGAGAAAGAGAAATCTGAGACATGCGACGATCACGGACGCGACGAATGCCCAGAACATGAAGAAGATTTTACCGTATTTATAAGAAGAGGCGAAGGAGGAAATAAGACATGGCAAGAATTAAAGGCGGGTTGAACGCTAAGAAAAAGCATAATCGAGTATTAAAGCTGGCGAAGGGTTACAGAGGAGCCAGATCAAAACAGTACAGGATCGCGAAGCAGTCTGTGATGCGTGCCCTGACGAGCGCGTATGCGGGCCGTAAGCAGAGAAAGCGCCAGTACAGGCAGCTCTGGATCGCTCGTATCAATG
>CANQEB010000092.1 GCA_947594085.1 uncultured Lachnospiraceae bacterium
TAGGGATTTTTTTCAAAGGGATTTTTTCACAAAAATATTCAACAAACGGCGCAGGGGAATTGAACCGCGCGGTCGCGGCCCTCCTCCATGCCCGCAGCCTGATCCACCACATCGACCAGCTTCGCGAGTGCAACCTTCGTGTCGGAGAGCAGAGCGCTCGTCTCATTGAGCAACTCCACCTGTACGGAAGCCTCCGCGCCGGCCGAAGTCACGGCATTCACGGTGTCCGCAAGGCTCTTTGTGTACTTGATGACCGCCGGGATGATCTGCTTGCTCGCGATGTCGATCATCGAGCGCGCCTCAATGTTGATAACCTTCGCGTAATTCTCATACTTGATCTCCACGCGGGACTCCAGCTCGGCCTTCGTGAACACGCCGAATTTCTCGAACAGCGCAATCGCCTTGTCAGTCACAAGCGTCGGGATCGCGTCAACCATCGACTTGATGTTCGGAAGTCCTCTGCGCTCGGCTTCCTCAACCCACTCGTCGGAGTAGCCGTTGCCGTTGAAGACAATCCTCTGGTGCTCGCGCGCGTAGCGCTTGATGATATCATGCAGCGCATCCTCGAAATTGTCCGCTTTCTCGAGCTCGTCGCACGCCTCGCAGAACGCCTCGGCCACGATCGTGTTCAGCACGATGTTCGGGGAAGCGATCGAGTCGCGGGAGCCGACCATACGGAACTCGAATTTATTTCCGGTGAATGCGAACGGCGACGTCCTGTTGCGGTCGGTCGCGTCCTTCGCAAGGCTCGGCAGCGTCTTCACACCAGTCTCAAGCGTGCCGCCCTTGATCGAGTAGGTCGCGATACCAGTATTGATGAGCTGGGAGAGCACATCCTGAAGCTGCTCGCCGAGGAAGATCGAGACGATTGCAGGCGGCGCCTCGTTCGCGCCCAGTCTGTGATCGTTGCCCGGATCCGCCGCGGACTCGCGCAGCAGATCTGCGTGTATGTCGACAGCCTTCAGGATACACACAAGCACCAGAAGGAACTGCATGTTCTCGTGCGGCGTCTTGCCCGGATCCAGAAGGTTGATCCCGTCGTCGGTCGTGATCGACCAGTTGTTGTGCTTACCGGAGCCGTTGACACCCGCGAACGGCTTCTCGTGCAGCAAACACTTCATGCCGTGCTGGCAAGCCACTCTTTTCAGCGTCTGCATGACGATCTGGTTGTGGTCGACCGCGACGTTCGCCTCTGCGTAGATCGGAGCCAGCTCGTGCTGCGCCGGAGCCACCTCGTTATGCTGCGTCTTGGCAGTGACGCCGAGCTTCCACAGCTCCAGGTTGACATCCTTCATGAAGCCCGCGATCCTCTGTCGGATCGTGCCAAAATAGTGATCATCCAGCTCCTGGCCCTTCGGCGGCATTGCGCCGAACAGCGTACGACCCGTGAAGATCAGATCCTTCCTCTGGAGGAACTTCTTCTCATCTACCAGGAAATATTCCTGCTCCGGTCCCACGGACGGAGTCACTCTCTTTGAAGTCGTATTTCCAAACAGTCTGAGGAGTCTCAGCGCCTGCGTGTTGATCGCTTCCATCGAGCGCAGCAGCGGGGTCTTCTGATCCAGCGCCTCGCCCGTGTACGAGCAGAACGCGGTCGGGATACACAGAATCGCTCCCGCGGCGTCATGCCGCACGAACGCCGGAGACGTGCAATCCCAAGCCGTGTAGCCTCTCGCCTCGAACGTCGCTCTCAGTCCGCCTGACGGGAACGAGGAAGCGTCCGGCTCGCCCTTGATGAGCTCCTTGCCGGAGAACTCCATCAGCACCGTCCCGTCCGGATTCGGCGCCGTGATAAACGAATCGTGCTTCTCGGCTGTCACGCCGGTCAGCGGCTGGAACCAGTGTGTATAGTGCGTCGCGCCCTTCTCAATCGCCCAATCCTTCATCGCTGCGGCGATCACGTCGGCCGTCGCCAGATCCAGCTCCGTGCCGTCCTCAATCGTCTTTCTCAGAGCCTTGTACGCTTTCTTCGGAAGGCGTTCCTGCATCACCTTGTCGCTGAAGACATCCTCACCGAAGACATGTGCTACGTTGAAATACTCACTCATACTTATCTCCTCTTTTCCTTTCTTTCTGTGCTCGTATAAAAGCCTGCGAATTGCTCCGTGCTACGCACTCTCGCAATCCTACCCCGCATTCGCAAATTGCATTGCTCATATGGTTTAGCGTCTCTCATACATGATCAGCCTGGCAAGCCCTATCGCGTCATAAGCTTGCCGCCTGCTCCTGTGTGGAGACCGGGCCTTCATACGGTAAAAAGGGCATTCCAACACAACATTATGTGGAACGCCCTTGTCACCTGTTATTAAGATACTCTATCCGCCCGCAAAAATCAAGCAGATTTTATCCAACACAAACCGTTTTCCATATTTTTTACAAAAATATCTCTGAAAACAGCAGTCTGTTATTCATTCTGCTTATTATCAATCTCAATCATCCATGTCATTATTTCGACGTGTCTTTAGACTCTCTGCTTGGTCGTACAGCCAATCCCAAAATGAACCGTTAAAACATTTTTCAGGCACAATCATTTAACGCTGGACGCAATAGACATATTGGGATATAATATGTCTATCAAGATGAATGGAGGAGATCCCATGCTTGCGTTGCAGGAAACAATCCGACCATCGGCGGACCTGAGAAACCATTATAATGAAATTTCAAAACAATGCCGGGAAAATGGAGAAGTAGTCATCATCACAGTGAATGGAAGAGGCGATACTGTCTCACTCTCTTACGAAGAATACAAGAGAATGAAGACCCGCATCGAACTTCTGGAAATGCTTGCGGAATCAGACGATGATGTCAGACAAGGCAGAGTCGCGCCCATCAGCGAGACCTTTCAGGATTTGAGAAATATATTACAGGAGGAGTCCAAGTCCTGATCCTGGAAAAAGATCTGGTCTTCTATAAAGTCGATGATGTGAATCGACAGGTGATCATTCATGCGGTCATCGACCAGAGACAAGATTACCTGAACATCATCCGCGGGTTATGAAGAAAATCTGCTATTCCGCACGGTCCACATTCAGGTATACCTCTTCCTCCGTGTGGAAACCGCTCGCGATGATTTCCTGATCGATATTGTCCAGCGTGACCGCCACAGGATCAATGCTATAATACGGCACATCGTACTTCCCGTCGTCGATCGTGCCAAGCCCATCAAGCCCCTTGCGGATATCTGAGATTTCTTCTGGCAAATCCGCCTTCTCAACCCTGTTCTCTTCAAGCATCTTGTCATACCCGAACACACAGGCAAATTCGGCCGCACGCATCGCAAGCGTCTCCACCGACTTGTAGACCGTCATGTACTGCGTTCCCTCAACGATCCGCTGACACGCCGACAGTTCCGCATCCTGCCCGACCAGCACGACCTTCCCGGCAAGACGGTTCTCCGAGAGCGCACGAAACGCCTGGCTCGCCAAATCGTCGTTGCCGCACATGACGCCCACGATATCGTTGTCTTCTGTCTCGGCCAGCCCTTCCTCCACCGCGTCGAACGCCAACTCCGCCAGCCAGTTGTCACAGTAAGCAGAATACACGATATTCAGCCCGCTGCCCTCTATCCCTTCGAGAAAGCCCTTCTGGACCAGCGACACGTTGTGGTCGGTCGGCGAACCGTAGATCGCGAAGATATTGCCCCCGTCCGGCAAGGCCTCCGTCATCGCCCGCGCCATCAAGGTTCCAACCATCTCATTGTCGAATGAGATATAGAGATCCGTGTCCGCGTTCATCACAAGCCTGTCGTAGCAAATCACACGGATGCCCTGCTTCCTCGCATCCTGAATTGCCTCGGAGAGCGCTTCGCCGTCCACCGCAATCACGACGATGACATCCATGTCCTTCTGGATAAAATAGCGAATCTGAGAAATCTGCTCCTGCGCATCTCCGTTGGCCACCTGCACGTTTACCTCCGCGCCCAGACTCTGGGCCGTGGACACAAACATATCGCGGTCCCTCAGCCAACGCTCGATGACAAAGGAGTCAAAGCTCAGCCCGATTTGTACCTTTTCTTTCTCCGCTACGCCTTCGCTCTGTCGCTCCTGAGTCTCACGCCCGCAGCCCGCAATCAAGCACAGCGCCAGTAATATTACGAGCACCGCCGGGAACCGGCTACATCGCTTTGATTTTCGCCCGGAGGTCTCTCTTTCATCTTTCATCTTCCATACCTCGCTTTGTACTCACTCGGCGTCATATCCGTCTGTTTCTTGAAAATCCTGCTGAAATAATTCGGATCCGCATATCCGCTCAAAATGCTGACCTCCTTGATGCTCAGGACAGGATTCTCCAACATCTCTTTCGCCTTCCCGATGCGCACATTCGTCAGATACTCGATGAAGTTCTCCCCTGCCTCCTCCTTGAAGAGCTTGCTGAAATAATAGGGGCTGATATTGACCTCGCGCGAGACCTCGTCCAGAGAAATATCATTGCTATAGTGTTCCTGAATATAGGTCTTGGCCCGCTTCACGGCGGAATCCGACTGTTCTTCCTTCTGATCGCGGATCGTGCGACAGACGTCGGTCATCTTTTCAAGAAATCACTCCCGCAATTCCTCGTAGCTCGAAAAAGAGAGCGCCGTATCCAGATAATTCCTGCGATAGCTGAATCCGTAATTGACGGCCCCGGCTTCAAACGCTGTGCGCTCAGCCCAGATTATGTATTCGAGCACCTTCAGGCGAATGTTGTTCTCATCCTCTGGGTAATGTTCCACCATCCAGTCAAAGAAGAGCTCCGACTGTTCCCGGACACCATCTGTATCTCCCTGCTCCATCGCATGAAAAATCCGGCCCTCATTGTCCTCGGGAAACGCTTCATCGTACAAGCCGTTCTGCTGCAGGTCATCGATGTGAAGCACACGGCTCAGGCTTCCATTCAGCGCGCGAACTGCCTCTCTGTAAGAGCGCTCCATCTCCGACATGGAATGTGTCTTGCCGATACCGATACGGAACTTTGCGCTCAGACGTTCCTCCAGACGATTCACCAGCTCCCTCGTCCGCTCCAGCACCTGAATGCGCTCCTCATAGGGCACAGAAGCCTGGCCGTGCGGCACGACGACCGTGATGCGGTTCGACATAATCATGCCGACGATGCACGGAAACGATGCCTTCACGAGCTCACGAAATTCCGGATAAAAGGACTGCGCCCGAACATTCATGCCCACCGGACTCACCAACCTCCCGTTCTCGTAATCTGCGCCAAACTGGAAGACCATCACATACCCATAATCCTCCTCAATGTCAAGAAGCTGCCGATAGTAGCTGCCGTCCTGTGTCTCATTTTGGAACAAGATGCTGCTGACAAAGCTGTTCTCCACCACGGGGATGACCGTCTCCAGCTTCTCCTGGATTCGCAGAAGATCGCTGCGCTGCCTGCGCTTCTGGTCTACCTTCTGTGCCGCTTCCTCGGCCACGGCGATCATCGTGGCACGGCTGATCGGCTTCGTCAGATACTTCTCCACGCCCAGGTCGATCGCTTCCTTCGCGTAGTCAAACTTGTCGTAGGCAGAAATGATGTAGAAAAGCGCGGACGCATTGAACTTTCTGATCTCCCGCATCGCCTGAATGCCGTTGATCCCCGGCATGTGGATATCCATGAACACGACGTCCGGATGAAAAGCCGCCGCGACCTCGATCACCGCGCGGCCCGTCTTCGCCGTCTCGACCTCACAGCGATCCCCAAAATGTCCGACAATCTGGCTTTTAAGCGATTCCAGCATGATTCCCTCGTCGTCCGCAACCAAAAAACGATACATCTCTTCTTCCTCCTCGACCGTCATTCACCAAATGATTCTTCTGAAATCCCGGCGGCCGGCTTTCCTGCCTGCCGCACCTTTTCCGCCCCATCGAGCGGCAGCGTGATGTGCACCTGCGTGCCCTTTCCCTCGCCCTCGCTCTCGATTTGCAGCAAGTTCTCACGATTATAATAAAGCCTAAGCCGCGACAACACATTGCCCACCGCGATCCCGGTGGAGCGCGGGTTCTCCTCGCCGCCGCCGACTTTTCCTTCCATCACCGCCTGTATCATCTCCTGCGACATTCCCTTTCCGTTGTCGCTGACCTTGATCCGCAATTCGTCGCCTTCCCGGTGCACCGAGAGATGAATGCATCCCTCCTCCATACAGTCATGGATTCCGTGCTGCACCGCGTTCTCCACGATCGGCTGCAGGATCATGCTCGGAATCGGAATATCATCGATTCCCTCGTCCACATCCTTCGTGTATGTGATATCCCCCGCGAACCGAACATTGAGAATATAGATATAATTGTCCACCGCCTCGATTTCCTCGCGGAGCGTGGCGTCGCTTCCCATCTTGCGCACATTGTAGCGAAAGAAATCCGCCATCTTCTCGAGGAACATTCCGGTCTTGTCCGCATCCTCCATCATCGCGAGCTGTGCGCCCGCATTCAGGGAATTAAACAGGAAATGCGGGTTGATCTGCGCCTGCAGAAAGCGAAGCTGTGCTTCCTTCAGATGCGTCTCCATCGAGAGCTCGCGCGATTTCATCTGCGCTTCCTTCTCCATGCTGTCTCTCAGCTTGTCGATATTCTCGCGGATACTTACCACCATCTGATTGAAGCTGCGTGTCACGACCCCAACTTCATCCTCGGACACTACGGGAAGCTCGGGGATATCCAGGCTCCCCTGCGCCATCTCGGACGAGGCCGTAGACAGTGCCAGAAGGGGGCGAATCATATCTCGGATCAGGATCACAGCGACCGCGCTTCCCACGATAAACACGATCATGATGATGAAAAGGCTCACCTGCTCCAGCACATCCATCGAGGACAGGAGCAGCTGGTAGTTCTCGGAATTGCGGCGGAACTGAAGATTGTTCAGCCGGTAAATATAGGAGTTGATATACTGATAGGTCTGGCTCCCCTCCTCGTAATACTCCCTGTACCGCTCGACGTTTCGCCCGCGCTTCGCCTGCACAGTGAGGTCGGTCTGCTCCAGATAGCTCTCCGACATGCTGCGGATGTTCTTTTCGAGAATCTTGATCTCGCTATCGATATTTTTGTCGTTCAGATCCTCCAGCCGCTCCCGGTAATCCTGCTCGTAGCGGTAATAATCCTCCAGCGCCTGACTGCTCTTTGTGCTCAGATATTCATAGACGGTATCCTGCACCTGATCCAGCATATCGGACAGCTCGTTGATCGTCACGTTGCTCGAAAACACCGCGTCGATCCGCTCGACCGCTGAGTGAATCTGGCCGAAGATGAAGAGGTTCATCCCCACGACAAAGAGGAGCACAAGAAACATCACCGCGCTCAGCTTTGTCTGCATGGAATTGACGCCCGGAAACCGGCTTTTCCCATTCATCCTGATCGTACCTCCACGTTACTTTCCAGATCGGGCGCTGCCTCCGGCTGCCCGAATATGTCGAATCCGATTATCCCTCCGCAAATTCCGTCGCGTTCTCCTGCGTGATCACGTTCAGGTTCACGCTGTAATAACTGCTCGCGTGGCCGAGGGAGAGATATTCGTCCAACGCGTCCACGCTGTACCTCCCGATCTCCCCCATATCGAGGGCGATCGTGGCGGGCACGGTTCCGCGCGCCACAGCATCCAAAATCATATCCGAGTAATAGAATCCGATAATGTCTACGTTTCCCACCTCGTTGAAATCGACCAGCGCCTGGTACGCGCACTCCGTGATTACCTCGTCCATGCAAATCAAGATATCCGGCAGCCCGTCCTCGTTCATGAAGATGTCGCGAACCGCCTCCTCCGCGTTGAAGTCCGAAGAGCTATCCACGCTCTGGACTGAGATATCCACCGTCTGATCCTGCGCCTTTCTCTGCTCCACGGTCCTGGCCATATAGGAGCTCACCAACCCGGTATCCACATCTCCGCCCTCGGAGTCCGCCAGGATCATGATCTCTGTCCGCCCCGACTTCAGGAGCCCCAGCACCTGCTCTGTGTAGGCGTCGCCCATCTGGTAGCTGTTGAGACCCACAAAGCTGATCCTCTGGCTAGCCGAATCATCCTCAAGCACCATGACGACCGGAATACCAGCCTGCGCAGCCTCATCAATCAGACGCTGCGTCTCTTTGCTTCCGTCCGGCCTCAGGATAATCCCATCTACCTTCGAGGCGATCGCAATCCGAAGGCAGTCCTGCAGCGTATACTCCGGATTGTCCTCCGGCCGCACCAGCTCCAGGCAGGCGTCCGTCGCGGCCGCCTCCTGCGAAGCGCTCTCGTAGATCGAATCCCAGAGCAAGGAATTTCCTCCGTCCTCGATCAGCACGTAGTGTCGGTCGTATTCCCTGCTGTTGCGGAGCTCTACAATGTCCACGCGCTCCATCATCTTCTGGAAGTAAATCCAGATTCCGGAGAGAAGCAGCGCGCATCCGGCCAGTATGAAAAATATTGTCATCGTCGGTTTTTTCATGGCAGTGTATGTATCCTCTATATGTTTTCAGCGCAAATGATATTGCCGGATATTGATTCCTCATTTATCGTTGCTGACAATATTATAATATATTTTAATAATCGAGTAGGAGGCGGTGATTAGCCGCCGTCCTCTCACACCACCGTGCGTACCGTTCGGTACACGGCGGTTTCA
>CANQEB010000093.1 GCA_947594085.1 uncultured Lachnospiraceae bacterium
GAGAATGTGTGGATCGTGCCGCCCCTCACGGCGGCGGTCGGCAAGTATGTCTCCATCGGGGACGGCACCTACGCGAACATGAACCTTACCCTGATCGACGACTGGAAGATCACGATAGGGAAGGGCGTCCTGTTCGGCCCGAATGTAACCCTGAGCACGACCGGACATCCGGTGCATCCGAAGCACCGCACGGACGGTATGTACAGCTTCCCCATCACGATCGGGGACAATGTCTGGATCGGTGCGAACGTGATCGTCCTGCCTGGGGTCACGATCGGGGAGAACTCCGTGATCGGCGCTGGCTCCGTGGTGACAAAGGATATCCCGGCGAACGTGGTGGCGTTCGGAAGCCCCTGCAAGGTGTACCGGGAGATTAACGAGCGCGACGAAGTGTATTATTTTAAAGACAGACGTTTTGACGATCAGCCGGAGTAAAAATCCGGCTGTTTGTTATGTTGGCGCTCTGTATTCCATGCAATGCTTCTATATGCTCTGGGTGTGCAATTATAATACCGCCTGAACAGTTTTGTAAAATGGCTTGGGCTGTTGAACCCGCAAGAGATCGCGATTTCAGAGATCGTGCCGGATGGGTGCTCCATAAGCAGTGCTGCGCCCTGCATGATCCTGTACTTCAAAAGATATTGCATAGGAGAGGTTTGGATCGTTTTCTGAAAGCAGCGCAGGCATTCTCTTTCGCTGACGTCTGCCGCTTTAGCAATGTCTGTCAGTGCGATATCGCGAGAATAATTATCCTGGACGAATGAGAGCATCTCGCGAATACGAAGATCGTTTTGGCTTGATTCCGTATCGCCTCCGGACTGCGGTTTTAGCTGTTGATACAAAGCAAAGCATAGTTTCGACAGATTGTCCCTGACGGTAAATTCAAAGCCGGGCGCATCGTTGGCCAGCGCGTCAAAGGCACAGACAAAGGCGCGCAGCACCGGCTCATCCGTCTCGTGTCTGAGTACATACCCGTCAAATGAGGAACAGTCTGTCAGCGGAAGGATATATTTTTGCGCGTATACGGACTGGTCGCTCCCGGTGATCAGCGCTGGGGAAAAAACCAACGAATCCAGCCTGCACAACGGATTGGCAGCCGCATAGTGAAGGATGTCGGTGTTTACCACAATGGCATCTCCCTCATGGAGAAGATACGTTTTTTGGGGAACTCGGACGGTCAGCTGTCCTGTTCGTACATACATGATCTCCAGCTCATCATGCCAATGCCAAAAAACCACATCGTCTACTCTGTCGGTATACAGCTTTGAATAACCGGCACATGGAAAATCGACTGTTCCATGTGCTTTTAATTCGCGTTTTGTGCTGTTCATTGTCAGTCCACACACTTGCAATGCCATGCCATTTTCCTCACTTTGGCGGTTTTGTTATATTTTATGTCCATATACAGCTTGAGTCAAGATACAAATGACGGTATTCTTTTA
The DNA here is from genome assembly GCA_947594085.1 of uncultured Lachnospiraceae bacterium. GTDB lineage: Bacteria > Bacillota > Clostridia > Lachnospirales > Lachnospiraceae > Choladousia. The sequence continues at coordinate 1,443 of CANQEB010000093.1, forward strand.
TAAATCTTTTTCGTACGCCGCCATATCGCCCGAAGATCGTGCGGCATATGGGATTTGGAAGAAGGTGATGAACTGTGATTAAATTGATCGCCTGCGATATTGATGGTACGCTGCTTAAGGGTGGGGACAAGGCCATCGACAACGCTGTTTTTCACGAGATCACCAGGCTTCAGGGGCTTGGTATTCTATTCTGCCCTGCCAGCGGCAGGCAGTACAGCAGTCTCAGAAAACTATTTGCACCCGTGGCGAACAGCCTCTATTATCTTTGCGATAACGGTGCGGTGGTGTTTGGCCCCGGTTCACACGGAGAAATACTGGCAAAGACAGCAATGGATCAGCGTTCCGCGCTCCGGCTGTCACGGGAGATTATGGCTGCCGACAACTGTGAGGTGATGATCTCCGGCGTGGACACCAGTTATCTTTGTCCGAAGCACAGCGATATGGTGGAACTGGTCAGAGATTTTGTGGGCAATAATATCTCTGTGATAGCTTGCCCGGAGGATATCCCAGAGGAGATCATTAAGGTGTCCGCTTATTGTCGGCATGGTGCCCGGGAGGAAGAACACGGTGCATTATCCCGTTGGAAAGATACCTTTCATATGGCTTTGGGAGGCGGACCGTGGCTGGATTTTACCATAGCCGACAAGGGCATCGGCCTGAAAAATCTGTGTGATATTCTGCAGATCAACCCGGACGAGATCATGGCCTTCGGGGATAATTATAATGATGTTCCCATGCTGGAGTTGGCGGGAACCGCATATATCATGGACAACGCGGTTCCGCCTCTTCGCAGGATGTTCCCGAAGCATTGTTCTGAAGTAGAAGAAGTATTGGAACAGTTATAGGCAGTAAACGCAAAAGCACGTAAAGAGACGATTGTTATAAAAATTATGGCATATCCTGATTGTTTTGGCAAGAAAAGATGAATATACTGATAGAAAGTAGCAAGCGGTTTGCTACCCTAAAGGACTAGCTTCGCGTCGCTGGGCACGAAGTGAACAGTAGCTCTGGTACAGGAGGGAGAATAATTATGTTCAATGATCAGAAGCCTCAAAACGATATTGCCGAAATGAACTCAGAGATCAATATATCGAGGAAACACCGTCTCTTGAAAAAGGAGAAAAGGAAAGAGAAACGGCGCATGGAAATGGAACAGAACGACGCAAAGCGACGGATGATACAGAATGCGGTCGGACATAAGAAATCTTAACCGGGGAACAGAGAAAGAAAAAAGAGAAGAGGATACATTATGGATAACAAATACCGCAGAGATCATGAAATGGCTTACTATTCAGACGACAGTGTAATCGCTGAACAGTTAAAGGTAAAAAAATATTCCGGATAATGTACTTGCAGCCGGTAATCCATGTAAGATCATTCGTGCGATCACAGAAGAAGATAAACCCTATTACTATAAAAATCGTACATTTGACGATCAGTCGGAGTAAAGCTCCGGCTGATTGTTATCATCGTCAAAAAAGAGCAGAAAATTATTTGAATAAAAACCACTTTTATGGCATACTGTATGTGAGAAAATCCTACATCTAAAGCTGGCCTTCCGAAGAATCCATGATGAAGTTAGCGATGGAAAGAGCATTTGGAGCACGGAGCGGAGAAGCTAAAAAATAACAGAATTATATGGAGACGCATAAATGTTGACACAGTTTTCGAGAACAGAATTATTGCTTGGGAAAAAAGCGATGGAGAAATTATCACATTCAAGAGTCGCAGTTTTTGGAATCGGAGGGGTAGGGGGATATGTCTGTGAAGCTCTTGTGCGAAGCGGAGTCGGGGCATTTGATCTGATCGATGATGACAAGGTCTGTCTGACAAATCTGAACCGGCAGATTATTGCTACACGAAAAACAGTAGGAAAATATAAGGCAGAAGTGATGAAAGACCGGATACTTGAAATCAATCCGGATGCATATGTACGCATACATAAGTGTTTCTTCCTTCCTGAAAACGCGGATGAATTTCCTTTTAATGAGTATGATTATATTGTCGATGCGGTAGACACAGTTACTGCTAAAATTGAACTTGTTATGAAGGCACAGGAGAAAAATGTGCCTATTATCAGCAGTATGGGTGCCGGAAACAAATTGGATGGCAGCCAGTTCAGGGTTTCTGACATATATAAGACAAAAATGTGCCCATTGGCAAAGGTCATGCGGAGGGAATTGAAAAAACGAGGTGTAAGGAGGCTAAAGGTTGTATATTCTGAAGAAAAACCGATAAGGCCGCTTGACGATATGTCTATCAGCTGCAGGACAAACTGTATTTGTCCGCCCGGGGCAAAGCATAAGTGCACAGAACGAAGGGACATTCCGGGCAGCGTAGCATTTGTGCCGTCTGTGGCAGGATTGATCATTGCGGGCGAAGTAGTAAAAGATCTGTGCAGCGGAGAAATACGTTTTGACGATCAGCCGGAGTAAAGCTCTGGCTGATCGTTATGTTGGTCGCCTTTATTCCCTGCAATATTTCTATATGCTCTGGGTGTGCAATTATAATACCGCCTGAACAGTTTTGTAAAATGGCTTGGGCTGTTGAATCCGCAAGAGATCGCGATTTCAGAGATCGTGCCGGATGGGTGTTCCATAAGCAGTGTTGCGCCCTAGTAACTTTCCAGACTTTTCATAGAAAATACACTTGTATATCTATTCGATATATATTAGAATACATGATAGAAAGGCGGTGGTATCATGGCGGCAAAAACCGCAAACGTTCTGGCGAGAGTTGAGCCGGATGTAAAAAAACAGGCAGAGGATATACTGAACCAGTTGGGTATCCCTGCATCGGTTGTTATAAATATGCTTTATAAACAGATCATTATCAAAAAGGGAGTGCCTTTTCCGATATCTTTGAGCAAAGAGCTGCTGGCTCGAGATGAGATGGGAAAGGATACGTTTAATACGATGATGGCAAAGGGGCTTTCGGAAGCAAAAGCAAATGACAGCAGACCAACCGTGGACGTGATTGAAGATCTTAGGCGCGATATTAGGGAGTGGACAAGTTGAATGTTTTTGAGGTAAGAACAACACATCAGGCCGAGGATCAGATGCGTGAAATTGCCTGGCATATTGCTGTTGAGCTGCACAATCCCGGGGCAGCGGAGGATTTGCTTGATGAGTTTGAGAGGGAATTCTTAAAACTCAGCATGAATCCGGAGAAGCATCCGCGGGTGGATGAAGAACCCTGGAAAACAGAGGAGATACGCTGGGTAAAGATTAGGCACTATATTGTATATTTCTGGATCGATACAGAAAATGCGGCAGTACAAATCACGGGCGTAGTTTATGAAAAGCGGGATCAGAAAAATTTTCTTGGAAAAATGAAAATGGCTGATTGACCTGTTTTTCTATCCCGCATGGATTAAATTAGGAGATGCTCATGCCGTCTCCACATCTTTCTGATATATCTTGGGTGTGACGCCGTAATAGCGCCGGAACAGCTCCGTAAAATAGCTGGCGCTGTTGAAGCCGCAGGACAATGCGGCCTCTGTGACGGTGGTTCCCTGGCTCAAAAGCGCACAGGCCTTTTCCAGACGGTAACGTGTGACATACTCAATGGGAGAGCAGCCGAGACGCTTGCGGAACAGAACACAGCAGCGATTGCGGCAGACCGTCCCCGCGGCGGCGATTTGGTCCAGGCGGATCTGCTTCGTGTAATGCATCTGAATATATCCTGTCATAGCCCGGAGTGTCGCCCAATCCGCGCCGATCCCGGGCTCTTTCTGTATAGAGGCGGAATCGATCGCAAGGCTCACCAGCTCCGCACAATCGGCCACGACCCGAATCGCATTGCCTGCCTCGGCATGATGGCAAAGCTCATCAAACCGCATGGCCGCCTCCGAGGAAGCCTCGAACAGCCAATAGTCCGCGCTCTCATCCGCGCACAGATCCTGCAGTGCATTTTTCACCGGCGGAAGCTCGCCGAAGATCGAGGGATGAAACACGATGAAGCGATAATGACAGTCCTGCTTCCTGGCAGAGTATCCGTAATGCAGGCGGCGCGCGTTCACAAAGATGCACGCGCTTTTTTTCAAGTGTACATTTTTGCCGTTGACAAAGTAGTCCATTTCTCCGTCCACGGGCGTCAGAAGCTCAAAATCATCGTGCCAATGGCAGGCCGCCGCAAAATCCTGAAAGATGGAAAGCGGGTCGTGGCCTGTCCGCACCGGCATATTCGGCATGGTATATTCCAGGCGCTCGGAACTGTCCGGATTGAGTTTTAATTGATGCATCAGCGCACCTCCCGGGTTGTAATATGCTTACCGACTGTTCGACTATAATCTGAACCGCCTTAATATTGCAGCAGAAGATTGTATTGACCGAAGTATATCGAGGAAACACCGCCTCTTGAAAAAGGAGAAAAGGAAAGAGAAACGGCGCATGGAAATGGAACAAAATGACGCAAAACGACGGATGACGAGCTTGTGTCGATCAGGTGCTGAAAGGCCAGGAGACAGCCAAGCCCTTCCCGCACAAAAGAGCGCCATTATAAGAAAGGCGGATTGCCATACTTCTCTAATTCTTTTTTTAACTGTGGAAGATCTTCTTTTATCGTATCCCAAACTATTTTCATTTCGACTCCTGCATACCCGTGAACAATACGATTGCGTAAACCATATATTTGCTTCCATGGTATTGTTTTTGCCTTTTCTTTCATGTCCTCACTCAGCGAAGTTTTGGCCAGTTCTCCAATCTGCATTAAATTGAAAACACACGCTTCCACCCTCATACTGCTTTCCTGAAACTCAGCAAGATCACTACAGTCTTTACAGTAATCCAATACAGATTGTATGTGTTTGCATATTTTTTCCAATACCTGTTGGTCTCTGCTATTCATAGATCACTACTCCATATTTTCTGATTTCCTTGTCAACAGGAGATTCCGGTATGACCTCAGAAACATCCAGCAAATCTACCTGTTTTCCCAGTGAATTTACTATGTCTTCCAACAATCCGAAAAAGGCTAATCCCCGCAATTCACTGTCAACCAAAATATCCACATCGCTGTGCGCCTGTGCTGTTCCTTTTCCGTAGGAACCGAACAGAATTGCACGGCGTACATGATGTATGCGAAATATAGGATTCAGAATACGTTTTATCTGTTCTAACGTATATACGCCAGTATCCATATTTGCCACCTCATCTTTATTTTGTTATTTTACCATAAAATCAATGAATTGCACACACCTTTTTCTCTGCTATCCATACAATACAATTTTTACAGGCATGGTCAGCATCGATGACAGCGCGCCGAACGGAGCGATAATCGATTTCGACGGTTATACCATCACATTGGCGGATGGGGCTGTGCTGGAAGAAAGCAAAATTTCCAGCAATCTCTCAGCCACCGGCGTAAATACCGGATGCTTTTTCCAGATCAGATAGATCCCGGTCTCCAGGCTCGGAGTGAGCGGACGGAACACAAGTCCGCTCTTCGGGCTTGTATCGATCAGGTGCTGAAAGGTCAGGAGATAGCCAAGCCCCTCTCTCACAAAAAGTGCGCCATTATAGGACAGGCGGAAAGAGCCTTCCAGGTGAAGCTGATCCATGTGGCTGCCGCACCATCTGGGAAGATCGTGGTTCCAGCCCTGTTCGGAGCAGAATAAGGGAAGACCCTTCAGATCATCGACGGAAACCGCCGCCTTTTTTGCCAGCGGGCAGTCGGCGGGCATGACGACGCCCCAGAGATCGTCGCCCGGAAATTTCAGACAGCGGTATTTGGCGGTGTTGGGTTCCTGTGCCAGCACCGCGAAATCAATGATGCCCTTGTCGAGCTTTTCCGTCACCTGTTCCGTATCTCCACTGGTGATATGGTAATGCAGGTTCGGGCAGATTTTTTTCAGCTCTTTGATCGCGGCGGCGAGATGCCGAATCTGGTAGGATTCCGCCAGACCCAGGTAGAGATCGCCGCCTGTGAGATCGTCCATCGTGTGAAATTCTTCCGTGATCTTGTCGGCCATTTTGACCAGATCCTCCGCGCGCTTTCGAAGGAGGATGCCCTCCTCGGTGAGCTGAATGCTGAAGCTGTGCCTGAGAAACAGCTTCTTTCCGAGTTCATCCTCCAATGCTTTTAGCTGCTTGGAGAGCGTGGGCTGAGTGACGTGCAGCAGTTCTGCCGCGCGCGTCATGTTTTCTTCTCTCGCGACCGCGAGAAAATACCTCATGGTTCTCAGTTCCATAACTGCCCGCCTTTCTGAAATTCCTAAAATTCATATCATGATATAAATTATAACTATTCGTAAAAAAGAAATCAAGGGACTATAATAAAATTGAAAAATTGGCTTCACGTTGCTGGCCACGGAGTGAACTGCAACTCCGTTTTTGGCAGGCAGTTGGAAAAGAGCAAAAATAAATCATGAAAACAAGCAGGAAAACACTTTACAAACGGGAAAGGACGGTATGGAAACATGGTAAATGTTGAGAAACTGGAACTGACACAGGAATGGGATAAGACATTCCCGAAGAGTGAAAAGGTGAACCATCGGAAAGTGACATTCGTGAACCGTTACGGAATCACGCTGGCGGCGGATGAGTATGCGCCGAAAAGTGCATCCGGCAAGCTTCCGGCGATCGCTGTCTGCGGACCGTTCGGCGCGGTGAAGGAGCAGTGCGCGGGACTTTACGCGCAGACGATGGCGGAGAGGGGTTTTTTTGCGATTGCATTTGACCCTTCGTTTACTGGGGAGAGCGGCGGCAATGTCCGCTACATGGCGTCGCCCGACATCAACACGGAGGATTTCATGGCGGCGGTGGATTACCTGTCCTTGCATGAGAGCGTGGATCCGGAGAGGATCGGCATCATCGGGATCTGCGGCTGGGGCGGCCTTGCGATCAACACAGCGGCGCTCGATACCAGGGTTAAAGCGACGGTCGCTTCCACCATGTACGATATGGCGAGAGTGAACGCCAACGGCTATTTTGACGCCGAGGATAACGAGGAAGCGCGTTACCAGAAAAGGGCAGCGATGTGCGCGCAGAGGCTTGCGGATCTGAAAGCGGGCGAGTACACGCTGGGCGGCGGCGTGGTCGATCCGCTGCCGGAGGACGCGCCGTTCTTCGTGAAGGATTATCATGATTATTACAAGACGAACCGCGGCTATCACGCCCG
>CANQEB010000094.1 GCA_947594085.1 uncultured Lachnospiraceae bacterium
GACACCGGGCTTCATGGGTCACGGCAAGCACTTCATCGCTTCCAAGAAGTTTATGAAGGCTGAGGGCGGTATCGAGCGTATCGTGTGGATGCCGAAGGATCTGAAGGAGCAGGTGGCCGACAGACTGAACGCGACCGCGAAGGAGCTCTATGGAATCGACAACTTCACGGATATGATCGGTGACGAGACCGTTGCGGAAGATCCCGAGACCCTGCTGGCATTCCTTGAGGAGAAGGGTCATCCGGCGCTTAGCATGGAGCCGATGATGTAAGAAATCCAAAAGCAGCTCCGCTGCTTTTCGGGGATTTGCCATGCAAATCCCCGGATGATATTCGATATAGGAATTGCCATTTTATGGCAATTCCTATGAGAACGTCATGGATTTCTTAACGAGGGAAAATGCGAAGCATTTTCTCGAGTCTAAAATGATTCAACTAAGTAAATCATTCAAAGGCCTTATAAAATCAGAAAATAAAATGATTCAATACAGTGGACTTTTATTTTGCTTTATCTTTTGAACCATTGATAATATTCATTTAAGTGCGGTACCGGGTATCCATTACCCGAAAAAAATAACCTTACCCTTGCTGCCGTCACCCCAGGCGGTTGCATCGGTATATAATCACGAGGAGGTATAAGAGAAATGCCGTTTACTGCAAAATCAGGAAAATTCAATGCAAAGATCAACGCTGTCACGATGGGTACCGGCGACAAAGCGATCACGATCGGAGGCGAGAACGTACTTCCGTTTTACACCTTTGACGAGGCGATCGAGAATGCGCCGAAGGTAGGCATCGAGATTACGGACGGCGGCATGGAGGCAGAGCCGGAGTGCATCCAGAAGTGCTACGAGGGCTGCGCATCTGTCGTTGATATGGCGAAGAAGGCCGCTGCTTTTGAGGGCGTTGATTTCCTCAGCATCCGTCTGGAAGGCGGAGACCCGAACGGAAAAAACAAATCCACGGAGGAGCTGATCGCTCTGGTGAACGACGTAGCGGCGGCTGTTGATCTTCCGCTTGTCGTCTGCGGATGCAAGAATGTGGAGAAGGACGCGGAGCTGCTCGACAAGGCGGCTGCTGCCCTTTCTGGAAAGAATGCTGTGATCCTTGCGGCAAAAGAAGAGAACTACAAGACGGTAGGCGCTTCGGCGGGTCTTGCGTACAAGCAGGTCGTCGGCGCTGAGTCTGCTGTTGATATCAACCTTGCAAAGCAGCTGAACGTTCTGCTGACACAGCTCGGCGTGAGCGGACAGAGCGTTGTCATGAACGTCGGTACGGCTTCCGCAGGCTACGGTTTCGAGTACGTGGTTTCCACGATGGACCGTGTAAAGGCCGCGGCGCTGTCCCAGAGCGATGCGACGCTTCAGATGCCGATCTTTACTCCGGTAGCTTCTGAGGTTTGGAATGTAAAGGAAGCGGCTGCTTCCGAAGCTGATATGCCTGAATGGGGAAATCAGGAAGAGCGTGGCGTGGACATGGAGATCGAGACTGCCGCTGCAGTACTCGCGGCCGGTTCCAACGCTGTCATCCTGAGACATCCGGAATCTGTTAAGACGATTTCAACCCTGGTCAAGGAATTAGTATAAGCAAACTGAAGCATAAGGAGGAAAAATGATATGGCATTGAAAGGTCTTGATATTTTCAAACTGTCACCGAAGAAAAACTGTAAGGAGTGCGGCAGCCCGACCTGTATGGCTTTCTCCATGAAGGTCGCACAGGGCGCGGTATCCGTGGACGCCTGCCCGTACTTCTCTGAGGACGCGAAGGCTCAGCTCAACGAGGCGACCGCTCCGCCCATGAAGACCGTCAAGATCGGCGCGGGCGAGAACGAGATGACGCTCGGCGGCGAGACGGTGCTGTTCCGTCACGAGAAGACGTTCGTAAACAAGACGAGATACGCAGTGTCTGTATGCAGCTGCATGGACGACGCTGAGATCGACGCGAAGCTTGCGGCGGTTCCGAAGGTGGATTACGAGCGTATCGGTGAGAGAATGTTCGTAGAGATGATCTATGTAAACTATGACGCGGCTTCGGGCAAGGACAAGTACCTTGAGCTGGTGAAGAAGGCTGCGGCTGTCGGCCGTCTGCTGATCCTCGGCTGCGACGATGCGGACGTTGCGAAAGAGGCTGTCGAGCTGGTGAAGGATACGAAGCCAGTATTGAACGGCGCGAACGCTTCCAACTACGAGGCGATGAACGCAGTGGCAACTGCGGCCGGCATTGCGCTCGGCGTACAGGGCAAGGACATCAATGAGCTCTACGACACGGTAGCGGCTCTCGAGAAGCTCGGCAACAAGAACCTGCTGATCGATGCGGGCAGCAATTCCATCAAGGATGCGTTCGCGACGGCAGTGCAGTTCCGTAAGGCTGCGATCAAGGACGGCGACCGTACCTGCGGTTATCCGTCGATCGTGCGTGCCTGCTGCCTGGCGAAGGGCAACGCGCATCTGCAGGCAGCTCTGGCTTCTCTGTTCACGATGAAGTATGGTTCGATCGTAGTGCTGGAGCAGCTCGGCTACGCGGAGGCGCTTCCGCTGTACGGCCTGCGCCAGAACCTGTTCACCGACCCGCAGAAGCCGATGAAGGTCGAGCCGGGCATCTATCCGCTGAACGGCGCGGACGAGAATTCGATCTGTGTCACGACGGTAGACTTTGCGTTAACCTATTTCGTAGTATCCGGCGAGCTGGAGCGTTCCGGTGTGCCGCTCAACCTGATTATCAACGACGCGGGCGGGCTTTCCGTTCTGACGTCCTGGGCTGCGGGCAAGTTCTCCGCAGGCACGATCGAGAAGTTCTTCAAGGAGCAGGATATCGAGGGCAAGATCAAGTCCAGAAAGCTTGTCATCCCGGGCAAGGTTGCTGTTCTGAAGGGCGAGCTCGAGGCGAAGCTTCCGGGCTGGGAGATCATCATCGCTCCAAACGAGGCGGTTCAGCTTGTGAAGTTCATGAAGGATCTGACAGCGTAAAAGGATTATTTGTGCATTTTAAATCTTTCGTGCGGATGCAGTTGGGAAAGTGAATTTTCCGGCTGCTCCGGCATGGGAGCGAACTTTATTAATTACGCGAAAGGAGAGAAACAATGGCAAAATTCGTTACAATTGGTGAGAGACTTTCCACGACTGCACCGGCAGTCAACAAGGCTTTTATGGAGAGAGATCCGGAGCCGATTCTTGCTCGTGCGAAGCAGCAGCTTGACGCGGGCGCTGTCTATCTTGATGTCAACATCGGACCAGCAGAGGGCTACGGCGAGGATCTGATGAAGTGGGCGGTTCAGCTTCTTCAGAGCAATTTCGACAATGTGCCGCTTGCGCTGGATACCTCCAACAAGAAGGCAATCGAGGCAGGCATTTCTGTCTACAATCGTTCCAAGGGCAAGCCGATCGTGAACTCCGCGGACGCGGCAGGCAGAATCGAGAACGTGGACCTCGCTGCGGCGAACGACGCAATCGTTATCGCGCTGTGCAACGGCGAAGGTATCGCGAAGGATAACGACGAGCGTATGGCATACTGCCAGACGCTGCTTGAGAGAGGACTTGAGCACGGCATGGAGCCGACCGACCTCTGGTTCGATCCGCTGTTCCTCGTTGTGAAGGGCATGCAGGACAAGCAGATGGAGATCCTGGAGTGCATCAAGATGTTCTCCGACATGGGACTCAATTCCACTGGCGGACTTTCCAACAACTCCAATGGTATGCCGAAGCACATCCGTCCGATCATGGATTCCGCGCTTGTCGCGATGTGCATGATGCAGGGCCTTACCTCCGCGATCGTGAACCCGAACGATCTGCGCCTGATGGAGACGATCAAGTCCTGCGACGTATTCAAGAACAATACGCTGTACGCGGATTCTTATCTTGAGATCTAATCACAGAACATACCGCATCCGGTCATAGGCTTACAGCTTCAGCAGTAAGACTTCGGCTGGGCGGAAACCGTACACCCGGAGCCGTTTCGGTATCCGGGTGTAATTGCTACTCACCTGGTGAGCAGCAATCTGCAGCCTGGGCATGCAAATTCGCTCCGCGAAGCCCAGGCTGCCTCCTGAATCATGCTATTACGGCCTCAGCAGCAAGTGCTTTCGGCCTGCATGAACTATATTAAGAATAACGTGGGGTAACTTATGTACAAGGTAACGTTCAAGTTTGAGAATGGCGAGCCCGTCGAGGTATTCGTCGGTTCCGGGGAAAATCTTCTTGAGGTAGCCAGAAAAGCAAACGTGGCGATCGACGCGCCATGCAGTGGAAATGCAGCTTGCGGAAAATGTAAGGTAAAACTGACGGGTGGAGAGCTGGATTCGAAGCAGACGAGGCACATCACGGACGAGGAGTACGCGCAGGGCTGGAGGCTGTCCTGTGTCAGCAAGATCGTCGCGGACGTGGAGGTGCTCGTACCGGACATTGCGTCCGCCTATCGGAGCAGGATGAAGGTTGCGGACCTTGGTTCTGCGGAGGAACTGCAGATTTTTGAAAAGACGAAGAACGATATTGCATCTGCCGGGATCACATTCCAAAATGATCTGGAAGTCGTAGAGATTACAATGGAGGAGCCGTCACTGGACAACACGATGCCGGACAACGAGCGCCTGAGCTGGGCGGTGGAGGCTGCCTGCGGTGCGTCGGAAGTGAAGCTGTCGTTCGCTGTGCTCGTGAAGCTTTCGGAGGTTTTGCGGAAATCTTCGTTTCGGGCGCAGTGCGTCGTCAGCAGGGATGGCGAGCGCGTGGAAGTGCTCGACATATTGCCGGCGGACGAGAAAGCGCAGGTCTGCGGTCTTGCAGTGGACATCGGGACGACGACAGTATCCGCGCTGATCATCGATATGACAAACGGCGGGATCTTGGCGAAGGCTTCCGCTGGGAACGGACAGATCCGTTATGGCGCGGACGTCATCAACCGCATCATCGAGCAGCAGAAGGACGGCGGGCGGAAGAAGCTTCAGGACGCGATCATCAAGGAGACGCTGAATCCGCTGATCGACGCGATGTGTGTATCCGCGGGCATTCGCCCGGAGCAGGTCTATCGCATGTGTGTCGCGGGCAACACGACGATGAATCATCTGTTTGTCGGTGTCGACGCGGACCCGGTGCGCATGGAACCGTTCATCCCCACATTTTTTGAGACGGATTCCATCTGCGCGCAGGATCTCGGCATTCATATTTATCCGCACGCGCACATTCTCATGGCGCCGAACATCGGCAGTTACGTGGGCGGCGATATCACGGCCGGCACGCTGGCGAGCACGATCTGGAACAGCGAGGAGATGTCGCTTTTCATTGACCTCGGCACGAACGGGGAGCTTGTCTTCGGCAACTCCGAGTTTATGATGAGCTGCGCCTGCTCGGCGGGTCCGGCGTTCGAGGGCGGCGACATCAGCTGCGGCATGCGTGCGACGGACGGCGCGATCGAGGCGTGCACGATCGACAAGGATACGATGGAGCCGACGTTCAAGATCGTCGGGGACGAAGGGCAGAAGCCGGTCGGCATCTGCGGCTCCGGCATTATCGACATCATCAGCGAGCTATTCCGCTGCGGGATCATCAGTCCGAAGGGAAAATTCATCCGCGAGGGCGAGCGAATCCGACACGACAGCTACGGCATGGGAAGCTATGTGCTGGCGTTTAAGGAGGACGCGGCTTCGGTCAAGGACATCGAGCTGACCGAGGTGGACATCGACAACTTCATCCGCGCGAAGGGCGCGATCTTCTCGGCGATCCGCGTGATGCTGAGCTCCCTCGACTTCGACGTGAGTATGATCGAGCGCGTGCTGGTGGCCGGAGGAATCGGCAGCGGCATCAATATGCGCAACGCTGTCAACATCGGCATGTTCCCGGACATTGAGCTGGAGAAATTCACCTACATCGGGAATTCTTCGCTGTCGGGCGCGTATGCGATTCTCTATTCGAAAGAGGCGGAGTCTAAGGTGGCGGACGTCGCGCACAACATGACCTACCTCGAACTCAGCAATGAGCCGTCGTACATGGATGAGTTTGTGGCGAGCTGCTTCTTGCCGCACACGGATGCGACACTGTTCCCGTCTCTGGAAATGAAGTAGCTGCGACCGACACATTTGCCGCTTAGCGTACTTTTAATCTGGTGGCGAAACTCACCCCGGAGGGAAAGCTGAAAGCTTTGCGAGGTGTACACGACTCATCGTATAAATACGAACGTAAGGAGCAACCGGCATGGAAATCCCATACGAGAAGGACAACAAAGAACGGGTTCCGTTTGAGCATTACAAGGAAGAATATCGGAAGAAGGATCCGCAGGAGATCAGCGTTCGCACTGGCTTTTCCTATTCGGAGGAAAAGCATTGTTTCACACTGCGCTTTCTCGGAAAGGCTTATGAAGTCGGCTTCCCGGAGTTCACGGTGAAGCGCACGGAAGAGGATGAGGAATATTGTCCGCTGCTTGCTATGAATGCAGCGCAGATCTTTGTGATCCGCTTTCTGATCGAAGGAGCGCAGGCGGCCGGGACAGGGAAATTCATGACATATCGCGATATCCCCTGGGGCGAAGTCTATTACCGGCAATTCAATGGCAGGTGCATGATGCGGCTCGCATTTTCCTATGGGAATAAGCTGGATGCATTCCGAACCGCGTGCGAGAAGCTGGGCGCGAAGGAGATCAAGGCAGGGGATGCCGGTTACGAGTATGAGGTGTTCGACGGTTTCTTTGTTCGCTTTCAGCTCTGGGGCGGAGACGAGGAGTTCCCGCCGTCCTCACAGATTTTATTCAGCGATAATTTCCCGGCGGTGTTCCATGCGGAAGACCTGGTTGTTGTGTGTGATATCATCATCGGAACGTTGAAAAATCTTTGAGGATTCTGTTATGGAGAAGAAACATGTCGGGTATATTGATCTGCTCAGAGTGGTGAGCGCCTTTGCCGTTGTAATGATTCATGTGGTGTCATTGAGCAGTGTAAGTTGCGGGACACTGTCGGTTGAGACAAGGCTTGTACTGGAAAATGTACATAATCTTCTGCGTTGGTCTGTGCCAATATTCTGCATGATTACGGGCTTTCTCTTCCTTGGAGGAAGACGAGAGTGCACTTATCGGACCATTTCCGGCAAGATATTGCACTTGATATTACTCCTCGTGCTGGTGGGCGGTTTTTATTCCCTGCTCGAACAGATCTATACGGAGAAACGCTTTTCTCCCGTGATGTTTCTGAGAGCGCTCAACGATATTTTTACCGGAAATCTGTGGACTCACATGTGGTATCTATATATGATCATCGGCGTCTATCTGATGCTTCCGATAGTTGTGCCGTTCTTTCGGAAAGAAGCTTCGGAAGTGAGTGTCCTGTGTGCAATATCGTTTTTGTTCACGATTCTGCTCCCGGATATGATGAAGCTTTGGGGAAGCAGCACAGGATTCTCATTTCCGGTGGTCGGATATTCGTTTTACGTGTTTATGGGTGGATTGCTGGGGCGGATCCGATACCGGAAATGGCATCTCGGGGCGGCAGTTATCGGAATCGTCACAGGAGCTATTCTGATACTTTCGCCTTTGTATGAAAGGATCGCCGTAAATTACCGTTCGCTTCCGGTAGCGATGATGACGGTAGGCATATTTGTAATTGCGGCTATCTGTTTTGAAAAATATGTTTCTGGCAGGATCGTGGGTATGCTGGCGCTGTGTTCCGGCGGAATCTATCTGTTGCATCCGCTGTTTTTGAATCTGCAGATAAGGGTTTTTAAAGTGAACCCACTGGATTATCCGGGCATTCTGTCTATTCCGATTAATTCTGTTATCATTTTTGGTATCTCCGCACTCGGAGTTTACCTGATAAAATTTATCATCAAAAAATTAAATATGAAAGGAGCATGATAATCATGGGCTACAAATCAGACATTGAGATTGCACAGGAGACGACGATGTCGCCAATCACTGAGATCGCAGCGAAGGCAGGGATCGACGCGAAGTACCTGGAGCAGTACGGCAACTACAAGGCAAAGATCGACTACAACCTTCTGAAGGAGACGAACCTTCCGGACGGCAAGCTCGTGCTCGTGACGGCGATCAACCCGACGCCGGCAGGCGAGGGCAAAACGACGACGACGGTAGGCCTCGCAGATGGTCTTTCGAAGCTGGGCAAAAAGGTCATGGTAGCGCTGCGTGAGCCGTCCCTTGGGCCGGTGTTCGGCGTGAAGGGCGGAGCGGCAGGCGGCGGCTACGCACAGGTGGTCCCGATGGAGGACATCAACCTTCACTTCACGGGCGACTTCCACGCGATTGGCGCTGCGAACAACCTGCTGGCGGCGATGATCGACAACCACATCTACCAGGGGAACGCGCTGAACATCGACCCGCGCAAGATCACCTGGAGACGCTGCGTGGACATGAATGACAGACAGCTTCGCTTCGTGGTGGACGGCCTCGGCGGGAAGACGAACGGCATGCCGAGAGAGGACGGCTATGATATCACGGTTGCGTCCGAGATCATGGCGGTGCTGTGTCTGTCGAACGACATCACGGACCTGAAGAATCGTCTGGCGAGAATTATCGTAGGTTATACGTATGGCAAGGCATCGGA
>CANQEB010000095.1 GCA_947594085.1 uncultured Lachnospiraceae bacterium
CTGTGCGCCGCCAGACGGCTGATGAATCATCACCTCTGCATTCGGGAGAGCGAAACGCTTCCCCTTCGCGCCGCCCGCAAGCAGAAACGCTCCCATGCTGGCCGCCATGCCCATGCAGATTGTGGACACATCACACTTTACATAGTGCATCGTATCGTAAATCGCCATTCCGGCCGACACGGAACCGCCCGGGCTGTTGATATAGAGCTGAATATCCTTATTCGGATCCTCCGACTCCAGAAACAGAAGCTGTGCGACGACCAGATTTGCGCTGACGTCCGTCACTTCCTCGCCCAAAAATATGATGCGGTCATTCAGCAGTCTCGAAAAAATATCATAGGACCGCTCTCCTCTACCTGTCTGTTGGATGACATATGGTACTAAGCTCATGACTTTTGCCTCCCCTGTCCATGATATGGGTGTTGTTCATACGTCGCACCTTGTCGGTGTCTTCTCTATACTTCCTTCGCCGCATCTGCGATCAACTCGACCGCAGCCTGAATCGCGAGATCGTTCTTTAGCTGCTCCTTCTCGTAGTCGCCCATGATCTCCTTCAGCTTATCGACTTCCATCTTGTAGGACTCCGCCATCTTCGCGATCTCCTCGTCCATGCGCTCATCGCTGACCTCAATTCCCTCTGCCTTCGCGATCGCCTCGAGCACAAGACTATTCTGAATGCGCTTCAGCGCTTCCGGCTTCATCTGGTCGAGCATCTGATCGGCAGTCTGTC
Source organism: uncultured Lachnospiraceae bacterium (assembly GCA_947594085.1). Lineage (GTDB taxonomy): Bacteria > Bacillota > Clostridia > Lachnospirales > Lachnospiraceae > Choladousia. Next base: position 731 of record CANQEB010000095.1, read on the forward strand.
CGGTAAACTGCATATACTGCTGTACCGTAAGGCCCTGGGACTCGATCCGTCTCGTAAAGTCATCCGCCATGCGTCTCACCTGCTCGTCGATCATTGCATCAGGGATCTCCATCGTCGCATTCGCGACTGCTTTCTCCACAACCTTGTTCTGCTTCTCGTTCTTGGCCTCCTGCGTCTTCCTCTCCAGAAGCTTTGCACGGATATCATCCTTGTACTCCGCAAGCGTGTCAAACTCAGACACATCCTGCGCAAACTCGTCGTCAAGCTCCGGAAGCTCCTTCACGCGAATCTCCTTGACCTTACACTTGAACACGGCAGCCTTGCCCTTGAGCTCCTCCGCCTGATAATCCTCCGGGAATGTCACATTGACCTCAACATCCTCACCGATCTGAGCGCCGACAAGCTGCTCCTCAAAGCCCGGGATGAAGCTGCCAGAACCGATCGTCAACGGATAGTCATCGCCCTTGCCGCCCGCGAACGCCTCGCCGTCCACAAAGCCCTCAAAGTCCAGCTTGATCATATCGCCATCCTGTACCGCACGGTCGTCGATGTCGATCATGCGGGAATTGTTCTCCCGCTCTCTCTCGATCTCTTTGTCCACTTCCTCTTCGGATACCGTCACTTCAGCCTTCTCCACCTCGAGACCCTTGTACTCGCCAAGCGTAACCTCCGGCTTCAGCGCGACCTCCGCGGTAAAGATAAATGGCTTGCCCTCCTCGATCTGAACCACATCGATCTTCGGCTGAGAGACAATCTCCTCTCCGCACTCGTCCGCCGCCTTCGTATACGCGCCCGGGATCAGCTCATTCGCCGCATCCTCGTAAAAAATCCCTGCGCCGTACATTTTCTCGATCATTTTGCGCGGTGCCTTGCCCTTGCGGAAACCCGGAAGTGTGATCTTCCCTTTATTTTTCTGATACGCTTTTTCCATCGCAGTGTCAAACTCTTCCACCGAAACCTCGATTGTAAGCTTTGCCATGTTCTTTTCCAGCTTCTCTACCTGTACACTCATTGTACTAAATTCCTCCTTAAATTCTGTTTGGCAATACCCTGGAACTACTTTCTTTCTTTTCTTCTTTGTTCACAGCGATTAGATTAGTATAACACAGTGCGCATAAAAAGGCTAGTATTTATTTACAGCATGTTCAAGCCATGTTCAAAAAATGCAAACAGTTTGTTCATTTTCTAGAAAAAATAATACTGTCTGCCACTTTATCCGCCGCCGCACGATCCTTCAACTGTGCGATCAGCTCAAGTCCAAACGGGATCGCAGTCCCCATCCCACGGCTCGTGATGATATTTCCGGACACTACAACCTGGTCTTCCGAGAGCTCTGCCCCGACAAGCTGCTCTTCAAAACCCGGATAGCTCGTTGCCCGTCTGTCTTTGAGTAATCCGAGCCCACCGAGTACACTGGGGGCCGCGCAGATCGCTGCTACAATCTTTCCGGATGACGCCGCATTCTGAAGCAGCTTTCCAAGCGCCTTGTGGGCCGCTAGATGCTTCGTCCCCGGCATTCCGCCCGGAAGCACATACAGTTCGGTATCGAGATCGTTCATATCCTCAAATAGTACGTCCGCATTGACCTGGATTCCATGGCTACCGGTAATCTTCAGTGAACCCATGACAGACACCATCTGAGTCTCAATGCCTGCTCTGCGCAAAAGATCCACAACTGTCAAACCTTCAATTTCCTCAAATCCATCTGCCAGAAAAACGAATGCCTTTCCCATATTTTTGCCTTCCTTTCAAAGAGATTGTTTCACTTAACAATTCTTCTGCCCAACCGATGTCACGCAGTTTTTTCAGAATCCCCAACAACCGTTTTCAGTTTAACAGAGTCTTTTCGGAAAATCAATGCTTTCTTCCCGTTTTCCTCTTTTCCCGGCAGGCCGTTTGTGCTATGATTCTTACTGTGCGGGAATCAACTTTCCGTACTTGACAAAACGGTGTTCATACACTCTGTCGATTCTCATTTTAATAAGGAGACCTATATTATGGAAATTGAACGCAAATTTTTGGTCAAATGCCTGCCTCAAAACTTAGATATGTTTCCCTGCCATCAAATAGAACAGGCCTACTTGTGCACAGACCCGGTTGTCCGAGTTCGAAAACAGGACAATCTATATATCCTGACATACAAAGGTCACGGGATGCTCGCACGCGAGGAATATAATCTTCCGCTCACCGCGGAAGGATATCATCACCTGCTCGGGAAAGCTGATGGCAACATAATCACAAAAAAAAGATATGTCATTCCACTTCCTTCTAACTTGAAAGCAGAACTCGATATCTTTGAAGGCAAATTTGACGGACTGCAGCTCGTAGAGGTAGAATTCCCGGATGAACCTGCAGCCAACCGCTTCACTGCCCCGGACTGGTTTGGCAGGGAAGTCACCTACTCTGGCGCGTATCAAAACTCTGTGCTCAGCAGCTTGACTGAATTTGATCCGAATCTTTATCCGGAAACAGCGTCGTGATCTGCGGGGCTCTCTCCTATTCTCTCCTCTGCCGGATGTTCACGTGCGATCTCATTTCGAATGGACTGAAAGAGCGCAGCCACCTCCTCCGGCGTCTGTGAGATGACAATCTGTTTTTTGTTCAGGCGGGCCTCATAGTGGTCGGCCTTTCTCTTTTCTATTTCTAGAATATATTTTGCTACTAATCGTTGCATTTTTGAACTGCTATTCTTATATTTCATCCCATATTTCAGAAAATCCATCGTTTTAATCTCCATTACTCATTTTCATTTTGCAACATTTTGTTGCATTTGGCAAAAAATTGTATTCATATTGTTGCATATAGGGAATTTCCTGTCGGAAATTGCTATAATAAAATTAATCACATGGAGGTATAAGCAATGAAACAAACAATTTTATCTTCAACGATTCGCACACTTCGCAAGAAAAGCGGTTTCACTCAGGAAGAAGTGAGCAACAAACTGAATATTCAAAGGCAGACTTACTGTAATTACGAAAATGCGTGCAGAATTCCACCGCTGGAAATCATTATCGCTTTGTCAAAACTGTATCAGGTTTCCGTAGATTACCTTGTCTTAGGAGCGGATGCTGTCAACAGCAAATCCAAAAAGGCACCTCTGAAGGACAGGCTATATGATGAATTCAGTTCTCTGTCAAAGGGCGCCCAAAAAGAGGTAATCGACTTTATCCGTTTCAAAAAATTAATTCAGAATGATTGAACCGCATCAGCTTCTTTGCACGTTTGAACAATGCTTTTGCTTTTAATTTATTATAATTATAGCAATTTAAGTTTTGATAGGCAATATATTGATTTGCATTTACAATGACACGTTTTGTTTCGTTTTTCTTCCGGACATACTAAACTATTAGTATAAGGAGGAGACGAAATGACTGAAAAACGTGCAAATCAATATCGTCAGCTGGGACTTACGATCGCATATTATCGCAAACTTCGCGGTCTGACTCAAATCCAACTTGCGGAGTACACTAATCTGAGCCGGACACACATCAGCAATCTAGAGGCTCCCAATATGCCTACCTCTATTTCGCTTGAGAAACTATTTGATATTGCTGATATTCTTGAGGTTCCAATTGGGAAGTTATTTGAAATTCGCGAGTAGCGCTCTGATTATGAAAAGAATTGTTTTATTCTATGACAAAGGGGCTGTTTCTGGTCAGCCCCTTTTCATTATTTTTTGATTTTCTGGATCACGAAATTATAGATATCTCGATATTCGCTCAATGGGTAATGTACTCCGTCAGATGTCTCGAAGCCTTTTTTGTTCAGATATTTATAGACATTCAAGAACATCTCCTTGCCCATTTCCAACCGCATTCTCTTGTTAAACGCGACGATCTGACTATTTTTCAGTTTGTAGCCATACGCTGCAGCCCGTGCTTCGTTAATCGGATTCACCGACATCACATAGAACTTGGTCTTTGGGAATTTAGCAATCAACATCTTGTAATAGTTGATGTAATTGCCAATATTGTCCAGATCATTTACGCCAAATGCCAAAATAACGGTTACATCCGGATTTACCTGCAAATATTGTTGAAGTTCTACCCCAGCTGTCGACCTCAACCAACTGTACCCCATGGACACCTTGGCAATATACATTGTATTTTTCGGTGCAATTGCCATCCGCATACCTTCTGTCCGGGAATCACCGACAAAGATATAATCTCCCGAGAAAGCTTTGACCGTTTTTCGCCCCTGTGCGTCGAGATAATAGCCGTCAACGATACAATCTTTCATCATGGCCCCATTTGCGCCGACATAGTATCTGTTTCCGGCGACCCATTGCTGGGTGAGCATTGCCCCGGAAGGCCCAAGATAATAAAGATTCCCATTCTTCTTTTTTACCCAGGTATCATGCATGCGTACGCCATTTGAGCCAAAGAAATAATTCTTGCCATTCCTGGTAATCCAAGTATTCGTCACTCGCGCTCCGGATTTATCTACGTAATAATAGTTGCCATTTATATCTCGGATCATACAGTTCTTGACAATAGTTCCGTCTGCGCCCAAAAAATAATACTTTTTCTTTTTCTTTATCCACCTGTTGACATACAGTTTCCCAGATGCATCCGCATAGTATTTCGTGCCATTGTACACAAACTGGCCCGTCTTAACGTAGCCAAGTTCATCGAAGCAGTAAATACCGCCGTCGATCTTCCGCCATGCATTTCTTATGCTTTTTCCGTTCTTTTTCAGGCAGTATCTTTTCCCGTTCGCGTCTGTTTTCCACTCGCCGGCCGCCGCTTGTTTGGCTGCTTTGACAACATTCTGAGCTGCCGATGGCCGCACAGCACCTGCAAGAAAAATAACGCCAAACAGAAAAATAGAGACCATCCACCTTTTGACTATACCTTTGATAAAGCTCACCCTTTCATAGTGGTTATCCTGCCATATCCGCTATAAATTATAAGCAATACCCACTATACCCTATAAGTGACTTTTTGTCAAATCTCAGCATCCGGCAGTTGACGCCTGATGCAAGTATTTCTCACGCGTAGCCTGCCCGCCCCGTATATGACGCTCCGCTTTATTTACGTCTAATACCTTGCGCACCTCCTGTGCCAGCGCCGGATTGATCTGTGCCAGACGCTCCGAGACATCCTTATGTACCGTACTCTTGCTCACCCCAAACTTTTTCGCCGTCTCCCGCACGGTCGAATTGCTCTCGATAATGTAACCCGCTATGCAAAGCACCCGCTCTTCTATATAATCTTTCAAGGAAAAATCCCCCGAAGACACCGTTTTTACAGTGTATGCGGGGGATTGAAATTGTATGTGTCAGTTATTTTCAGAACATAACAACTGTCTTTCCATTCCGGCCTGTCCAAATTTGTTTTTCAGCCAGCCGCCGTTTGCGAGTCCGCGCCCGCCTCTGAATCCGTCTCCTGCAGCGCTAAGGCATCATCCTCCTCCGCAGCCCAAGCGCTGCCCGTATTCTCTGCCGACAGTAAAACAACTGCAGCCGAAATAAGCAACATCCGTGTAAATCCTAAACTCGTCATTTCTGTATCCTCCTTTTCTAAATCCGATCTTGAACTTCTCACGCAATAAAATTCTGTCTGCAAAAAAGGACCGACGCAGAACGTAAGCATTCGGCGACAGCCCTTCCTTTTCTCTTTATAATACGGTAAATCCTTTCGCGCTCAAACAATCTTCAACCTCTGTCGGGTCTTCAACATGCAGCACCATGATCGGACTCGCCTTCTCACGGTCAAATGACAGATACAGATAATCGACACTGATATTGCTCTCGTCGAGCGCCTCCAGAAGGCTGTTCAGCGCACCGACACGGTCTTCACACTCTACCCCCAGCACATCCGTCAGTTTGCAAATATACCCGGCATCTGTGAGCACCTGTGTCGTCTTTTGCGGGTCGCTCACCAGCATTCGAATGATTCCGTACTCCGCACTGTCGTTCGTGACAGACCCAAGTATGTTGATATCGTTCTCCGCCAAAATATTTGTAATTCGGTGCATTGCACCTTTCTGATTCTCGGCAAAAATTGCAACTTGTTCTAACATAATTGTCCTCCCGGCCTCATTTCTGGTATTTTTTAGCTATTCCCGGAAATTTATCTTATCCAATGAGACCATTATAGAATATCTTCTGCAATTTTACCACACTAAAATTTATTTTTATTTTGCTGTCTCTTCATTCCTCAATATTTTGTAAAGAATCCGGTATAAAGTCTCGGCTTCCTCCTGGTCTAAATTGGAACACTGCGCAATCTTTATTGGAATTTCGACTGCTCTCTCCTTGAGCCGCTCGCCCTCCTCTGTGATCGACACGACAAGATTTCTCTCGTCCTCCGACGATCGCTTGCGGCTCAGAAGCCCCTTCGCCTCCATTTTTTTGAGAAGTGGAGTGAGTGTGCCGGAATCCAAAAACAAGCTATTCCCAAGCGTCTTTGAAGTCAGCATTTTCTTCTCCCACAAAACCATCATCGTGATGTATTGCGTATAGGTCAAATCCAATTCATCCAAAAACGGCTTGTACTGCTTGATAATCTCCCTGGAACACGCATAGAGCGGAAAGCAAATCTGATTTTCCAGTTTCAGCACATCATATTTTTTAGCGTTCATCTTAATCCCCCTGCAGGCCAATCAGCTTCATTTGTAATAAATCCTCATAATTCTATCACAATTCGGAGGATACTGCAAGTGAATCGCAACAAGCTTTCGGAAAATTTCGGAATTGTTTGTTAAACTTTTACTATTCTTCTGAAACCAACTGCGTCAGCGTCTGAAAAAGCTCCGGATATTCCTTCTTCATTCGGATCGGCCTGCCATGCTTGTCCAAAAAACCATGCTCCGTTGTCCCTTCCAGAACAATCTTTCCATCCTCCGCGCGACTCATTGTATAGGCGAGCTGCAATTTGACGCCTTTGAATTCCTTTATCCTGACTGAAATACAGATTTCATCGTCAAATGTCGTGCTCATCTTATATCTGCAGTCTACCGCGATCACCGGCGAAGTGATCCCCATCTCTTCCAGTCTTCGGTAGCTCCAGCCGATCTGTTCCAGAAAATCAATCCGGGCCTCCTCCATCCAGCGGATGTAGTTTGAATGATGCGTGATACCCATCCGGTCTGTCTCATAATAGTGTACTTTGCGCCTGTACTCTCTCATCGAATCCTCTCTTTCGTGCGTGCACGCTTTTGCACATGCATCTGCAATGCTCACAGATATGCTTTTACTTATTTCTACTTATAATCCATCACAAGGAACATCGGCTTGACCGCCACAACCTCATCATACTCTTCCTGCTCCACCTGCACACTGGAATTGAGGGCCTGCAAATCCTTCTTGACTGTCTCCAGCGCTTCCTGTGCCGTCTGCGCGCGCCCTTCCTCAATCGTTCGAATCATGCGCTGCACTACGATCGGATGTGCATAGTACGCCGGAAGCGGAAAATTCGGATATTTGCCGATATATATCTGCTGCGCACCTATGGCCTTCTGCAGACGATCTTCGATCGCACGCTTATTGTTGCGCGAGGTCGGCAGCACATTTGCGCCGGAAAACAAGAAAACCGCCGCCAGTCCGAACAGCAGGAAATAGATCGCAAAACCCGCATGGGTCATGAGCGCATAAACTCCATAGGCGGCCGCCGCCGCTCCCATAAGTACAATCGCAAGGGCAACCCATTTGTAAGACGGGTTGCTGCGATCATAAGCTCTCTTGCGCTTCGCAGCCGCACTCAGCTCAATCGCCTGCGCCTGCGGGATACGGTGGCCCTGGCCGGGAGAGAAAAGCTGAAAATCACAGAGATA
>CANQEB010000096.1 GCA_947594085.1 uncultured Lachnospiraceae bacterium
CATCGAGATAGAAAACGAGTCTAGGTTTGCGGTCAGACCGTACCATGCGTTGTTCGTACGGGTTTTGTGAATTAAACACGAATCAAGAGTAGTACGCCACCTTCTGCAGCTCCTCCACCGTACTGACGCCCTTCTTGACCAGCTCGGTGCCGAGTGTGCGCAGCGTGCGCATACCCTGATGCTTGATCGCGTATTCCTCAATCTGATCCACCGTCGCTCCATCCGTGATCATCTTGCGGATGGTATGGTCGATCAGCACGATCTCATGGATCGCGGTACGTCCGGCATAGCCTGTATTGTTGCAACGATTACAGCCCTGCGGACGCTTGATCAGCGGGACGTCCTCGCCCAGAAGCTCCTTCTCCATCTCGTTCGGCACGTCGTCCTTCGCACAGTAAGGACACACTTTTCTCATCAGACGCTGTGCCACAACACCTACGAGGGAATTCGCGATCATATACGGCTCCATCCCCATGTCCACAAGACGGACAATCGAGGAAACCGCACTGTTCGTATGCAGCGTAGAGAGTACCAGGTGGCCCGTGATTGCCGCACGAATTGAGATACTCGCCGTCTCCGCGTCACGCGTCTCACCAACCATGATAACGTCCGGGTCCTGACGCAGCAGGGCACGCAGTCCGATCTCAAAGGTCAGCCCGGCTTGGTTGTTCACCTGCATCTGGTTGATCTTCGCGACGTTCTTCTCGACCGGATCCTCAATCGTCGAGATGTTCACCTGACGGTGCGAAAGATCCTCGAGGATCATGTAGAGCGTCGTCGACTTGCCGGAACCGGTCGGTCCCGTGATATAGATGATTCCGTTCGGGGAGCGCAGCATTCGCGCAAACTTCTCGTAATCGTTGTCTGTCATACCGTAGGTCCGGTTGTGGTCAATCGTGGCATTGCTCGCCAGAAGACGCATAACCGCCTTCTCACCGAACACTGTCGGGATGACCGACACACGGATATTGATCATCTGGCCATTCACTCTCACCTTGCAATGGCCGTCCTGCGGGATACGCCGCTCCGCGATGTCCATGCCGGAGATGATCTTGATACGCGCGATCAGGGAGCTGTGAAGTCCCTTCTGCAGCGTCACATAATCGACGATCGTACCGTCGATTCTCATGCGCACGAGCGTCTTGTCCTCAAACGGCTCGATGTGGATATCACTCGTATTTGTCGTGTAGGCACGCTGAATCAGGCTGTTCAGCAGCTTGATGATCGGCACTTCGCCGTCGCCGTCCTCAAGCTCCAGCTCCTCCATCTCATCGTCCTGGAATACCTCGTTCGCGGTGCTCGCAGCGCGGTGTGCGGAGACCTCGGAATAGTAGTACGAGATCGCCTTCTCCAGAGGTGCCTTCTCCGCAAGCTGAATCTCCAGATCCATACCCGTAATCTGGCGGATGTCCTCCATCGCGTAGAAATTCAGCGGGTCGTTCGTCGCCACGACCAGTTGATTTTCCTGCACGGAAAGTGCCAGGATGTCATATTTCTCGGCAAGCTGCTGCGGGATCTTCGACACCGCCTGTACATCGATCTGCAGGTTTGTGAGATCCACCCGTTCCAAATTCAGGCGGCTCGCAAGTGCCTCTAACATCTGCTGTTCCGAGATGTAGCCCTGCTCGATCAACACCGTACCGAGACGCTTGCCGCTATCTCGATGCTCTTTCTGATAAGCCAGCGCCTGCTCAAGCTGTTCGTCTGTGACGTAGCCGTACTCCTTGAGCACCTCACCGATTCGGATATTTTTGATCTGGCTCATACCTTTCTCCTCCCATCCTGTCGCTTACTTCCGCTTTGCCTGCCGGCTATTGTCGCGTCAAGCCCGCAGCATCCGCCGACGCACACTATTGCATCTCCGTCTGTTGTGTCGCCCCGAGCAGATCACTCACCGTATTCAACATTTGACTCAATGCATCCGCATCAGCCGCATTGTTGCCGTCCGCAGCGATATTGGCATACAGGCTCTTGTCGCACATATACATTTCCATATCAAGGACAAGCTGCCTCCGACCTTCCTCGACTTCCGTACTGCCATCCTCCTGAACGATTCTGCGTGTCGTTCCCTGCTGATAATTGATTCCGGTCACTCGAATTGCCGGATATTCGTTCACCAATGTATCAATCAGCTGTTGATAATTCTCCTCTGCCCCTTCTACAGCCAACTGAACCACGCAGGTATAGATCTGATCCTGCACATCCACACGGACCGGATGCTCCCCGCCTTCATACGCTGCCGCGGCTTCCTCGAGCGCCTGTCTCTGATTCTGCATTCCCTCGTCGATCGCGTCCGTGACTGTGCCATCCTCCGCGTCATCCGTGACAGCAGCCGCAGCCGCTTCCGCAGCCTTCTGTTCTTCTTCCGCACGCGCCAGCTCAGACCGAACATAAGGCTCCGCCACCGTAAAGCTTGGCGGATTGATATTCAGGCCAACACTCTCCAGTCCATGCGAGAGCACGATATTGGTGATCTCACGGTCTACCTCCTGGCTCGTCATCAAATCATAGTACTGTGCGGTCTCATCCGCTGCCGCTTGCTGCAAATCCTTAAAGCTCTGCTGGTAATTCGGGAGCATCATGATCTTCATCTTCATCTCCTGCTGCTCCATCTGAGCATCCGAGATCTCAAGGTCAAGATCATCCAGGCGCGTCATAGTCGGCATGATGATATAATAGATAAACACAACAGCGATCAATACGAACGCCAACATAGAAAGTAAAAATTTATCCTTACTAGTCAGTTTCATCTGCATCTTCCAATCACCCTACCTTCCCGCCTGCTCAGACAGATAGCAGTTCACGTTGATTGTATACAACAGACTCGTCTCGTCGAACGAATAGCCCGAGTACTGAACATCATCAAAGATACCGGTGTCCTCCAGCATGTCAATAAACTGATTGATCATGGTCACTTCCTCCGCACGCGCATCCATGCTCAGAGCGCCATCCTGTGCTTTATAGGATTGTATCTCCAGCTCCACGGCCTGCACCGCCGCACAATTCTGCAGCTCCTGTACCACACTACTGTTCATGTATGGATAGGACAAAACGCAGCCTTCCACCCACTGGATCTGGGCGATCTTGCCCGACAACTCTGCAATCTGGCTCTGCACGGTATCCGCCTGGGTGCACTGTTCAATATTGGAAGGATCGTTGATATAATCATTCAGCTCCTGTAGCTCCTGCCTTCTCTGGTGCTCCTGGAACAGCAGGACCCCCGCCGCCGCTCCGCATCCAACCAGAAAGACGATCGGCGGTATCACGTAACGCTTCCATACCTTCGGCCCTGCCTCCTTGTTCTTTACCTTTTTTTTGGCGGGAACCACAAGGTTGATATCCTGCTTTACATGAATCATGTTTCCAAGCTCGGCCAGATACTTGCTGTACTCCTGCTCCATACCCTTCGGCATGCGGATGTGCTTCTCTGGCTGAAGGAGCTCACAAGTCCCCTCCGTCCCGGCCTCTGTCATCGCATCGCGATAGATTTTGAACTCATCGCCCTGCGTGCCGGCAAGGTAGACCGTCTCGATCTTCTCGTGGATCTGCTGTGTGATCGCGAACTGCTGGATGTTGTTCACCAGCCTCGCCAGCTCCAAGCCGAACTGCGTCGTGCCAGGCTCGCAGAACACACGCCTCTGCGTGGCGTAGACAGACTTGCCATCCACCCAGAGCATGCTGCTGATGCTGGTTCCGTCAATCATATGTATCACACAGACCTTGCCCCGCACCTGCTTGAGCGTGCCCAGAAGCTTGTTCCGGCACGTTCTCGCGACACTGATCGAGGAAATCTTGATGCCAAGCTCCTTGAACAGATTCAGGTATCCCTGCACAAAGCTCCGGTCCGTCATGACCGCGTGCACAGAAATCGTCTTCTTGTCCGCGGATTCCAGCATGTAGTCGAGGATCGGATCCTTCTGGTCCGACACATCCCCGAACTCCATCGGCAAGACCTCCCGGATCTTCTTATCATTTGCCTTCGGCAGGGTCAGCGTCTTCAGGACAAGCTGTGAGCTGTTGATGACCAGCGCCACATCCTTCTTCGGAAGCTTATTCTGCGCCCAGAACTCCTTGAGCTGGTCGGAAAGATCCGCCTCGTTTGTGATAATGCCATTGATCAGGCTGCCTTCAGGAATCTCCACGGAGCAGACACGCTTGACGTGAATCTTCTTTCCTCCGATCCCCACGACCGCGTTGATCGTATTGTTTGACAGATAAACTGAAGTTGTCATAAGTACCCCCAACCTCTTGTTCTTTTATGATTTCGATTCTCTCGCCTATGCTTCTCAATATCCTCCGCCGATCGCATCGTAAGAGCCGTAGATCGGCGTGATAACAGAAACAATGATAACACCGACAATCAGAGCCATGATCACGATCATCAGCGGCTCCAAAAGTGATACCAGCTTGTTGATCGCCATCTCAGACTCATATTCCAAATTCTCCGCGCTGGAGTCTAACATCGCGTCCAAACTACCGGTCTCTTCACCGATCATGATCGTCGATGAAAATTTCTTCACAAACCCATCGATGCTTCCCACGGCCGCGGAAAGATTTTCACCTGCACGCACACCGGAGATCGCCTGGTCAAATTGTTCGTCTATGTAGAGATTGCCCACCGTCTTGCGCCCGGTCTGCAAGGCCGTCACAATCGGAAGTCCGGACGAGTACAGCGAGCTCAGCGTGCGGGCAAAACGCGCTGTATAAATCGTCTTCAGAAGCTTCCCGACGACTGGCATCTTCAAGAGCAGCTTATCCCGCATCAAGCGCACCTTGTAAATGCGGAAAATCATGATGATCACCATCACGATGACAAAGAACCCAATGCCGATCTGCAGCCAGTTCGTCACAAGCTGATCGCTGAGCCACATCAGGAACTCCGTCGTAGGTGGCAGGGACTCCATCTGTGAGAAAAGATCCTCAAACTGAGGAAGCACAAACGTGAAAATGATAAGCACAACCACAACGATCATCACGAGCAGAATACACGGATACACCATGGCGCCTGACACTTTGGACTTCAGCTTGGACTCCTTCTCGTAGTGGTTCGCCATACGGAAAGCGGTCTGGTCCATCTTACCGCTCGCCTCTGCGGAGCGAAACATGTGAATCATGAGCTCTGGAAATGCATCCCCCTGCTGCTCCATCGCGTCCGAGAGCGCAACACCTTGCCGGATCAGCTTCTGCAAGTCCGCGTAGATAATTCTGTGATTCGGCTTCAAATTCTCCTCCTCGGAGATAATGCCAAGCGCACGCACAAGCGAGACGCCCGCCTCAAGAAGCGTGGCAAGCTCCCGGCAGAAATCTGCCAGATCCTTCGTCTTGATCTTCTTCCTGGTCCGCGTGTCCGTCTTTTCCTTGTGCGTCAGCAGAAACAGTCCGTCCTGGCGTAGTCGCTGGTACAGCTCTGTCTCATCCGCCGCGTCCTGAACACCTTTTACGCGCTTTCCAGCCTCGTTTTGTGCAGTGTATTGATATTTCGGCAATGAATTCCACCTCGATTCTGTCTGTCATTGATCCAGTCTATCTTCTGCACGGCTCCCTCCGAAGCTCGTGCTCTTCTGCATCGGCCGCCGACCGGCATTGTCCGTCAATTGCCCCTGTCGTCCGCTTTTCCGCACAATCTGTCGGCTCATCCCGTCGTCCGCTCAGAAATGGTACAGTCCCAGATACCATTCCAAAAGCTGCTCTCCCCAGAAGAGCGCCACCGCCATACCCACGCAGAGGAACGGGCCGAACGCGAAATGCTCCTTCTTGCCCTTTTTGCGCGTCGCGAGCAGCCAAATGCCATACAGCCCACCCGTCAGAATCGCCAAAAACGTCGCCACCAGACATAGCTTCCAGCCGAGAAACAGTCCGGCAGCCGCCATAAGCTTGATGTCGCCGCCGCCAAATGCCCCTGGTATCGCGAGCGTGATCAGCAGCATCGGCACGCTGACACATACCAGTCCGATCAGCCGGTCCTTCCACGCCGGCGCCAGAGCACAGATCCCGGCCACGACCGCAATGATCAGAATCCCGATCACCAGGCCGTTCGGAATCTCCATCGTATCCGCGTCAACAAACGCTACCACCGTCAAGACTCCGAGGAACGCAAATGCAGCAAACGCCTCCGCTTCCATGCCGAACCGATACACACACAGAAGCGCGAGCACACCGCCGAGCGCCTCCACTGCCGGATAGCGAAACGAAATATGTGCTCCACAGTCCCTGCACTTCCCGCGCAGGTAAAACCAGTTGAACACCGGCACCATATCATACCACCGAAGCGTCGCGTCGCACGCCGGGCAATGACTCCTGCCCGTCACGAACGAAATCTTCCTCGGCAAACGATAGATCACTACATTGAGAAAAGAAAAAATCCCGGCACCCGCCATAAACACCAGCAGGTACAAAAATACTTCCGCTATGTAAATCATTCCCTCACTCCAAAAAACATCCGTCATTTGAAACTCAAACCCTTTGAGGTATCCAGGGCAAACATGCTCTGGGCGCGATACACTTGCCACTGGCGATCTTCGTTCTCGTCCAGATAATAATAGACAAGGTAATTGCCCTCGCGGTAGAGCAAACGTGTGGGCTCGAGGTGTTCTTCGTCACTCCCGAGAACCACCATGCTTCCCTCGCACTCTGATACACGGCGCACCTGCTCCTCCACGCTCTCCTTGAGCCCGCTCGCCGTCCGGCCATCGTAGATATCCTGGCCCAGGCCATAGTATTCTATACTGGTCATGCGGAGCGCCGTCCAGACATTCCGCGCCTGCTGCAGGGCAAGGTGCGCCTCCGAGCGCCATACAAAATACATCCCGACCAGCGTAATCGCGCCAACAGCAATCAACATCGTCAGAATGATCGTGGCAAGCCTCCATCCGTTGACCATTTTAACATTCTGCTTCTTCATCCCCACACTCCTATATCATGGGCCGCATCGTTCTCACAAGACCGCAGGCCATACACCCCCACATTAAAATTAGAAAAGCATATTGTAAGTATACTCTAAAATGTCGCATTACTCAAGAAATTTTTGCAAAACAGAAAGGATTCTGTCAAAGAGCGGTATAATTTCCTTTACCGATGTGCAAGAATGCCCGGGGCCGGATTTTCACCCGGCAATTTTACGAATGAGGAGGTCATACGATGTCAGCAAGCAAAGATAAAAAAACGGGAAAATGGATCTGTCAATTCCGCTACAAAGACAGCGCCGGTCAAACTCACAAGAAATTCCGGCGCGGTTTCGCCACCAAAAAAGAGGCCCTTTCGTGGGAGCGAGAATTTCTTCTGGTTTCCCGCCGCGACCCGACGATGCTCTTTTCGTCTTTTACCGAGATATACCTGCAGGACATGTCGCACCGCCTTCGTGCTTCCACCGTGCGCGGCAAGCGCTACATAATCCAGGAAAAGATCCTGCCTCGGTTTGGCAATCTCCCCATAAGCCAAATCCGCCCTTGCGATGTGCGGAACTGGGAGGCCGCGCTTTTGCGCGACGGCAAAGCGAACGGCCATTCTTATTCTCCCACGTACCTGAAGACGATCTACAACCAATTAAACGCTATCTTCAACTATGCGGTAAAGTATTATGAGCTTCGCGACAATCCCTGCCGCAAGGCCGGGAGTATCGGATCCGGTCAGGCCACGGAAATGCAGTTCTGGACCCTTGCTGAATTTCGCCGATTTCTCCAGGCACTCCCCGCAGACAGCCCTGTCACCCTGGCCTTCCAAACGCTCTATTTTACCGGGATGCGCGTAGGCGAACTGCTCGCCCTGACCCGTGCCGATCTGGACTCTTCCGCCTGCACAATCCGCATCAACAAATCCTGCCAGCGCTCCCGCAAGGGCGATATCATCACTCCGCCCAAGACGGCCCGAAGTAATCGCACCGTCAGCATTCCTCCTTTTCTCATTGAACTTTTGAGCTCTTATGCGGATACACTCTCACCCGATGACGAAACACTGCTCTTTCCGTTTCATAAGTACGTGCTGACCAAAGAGCTGGAAAACACAAGCGCGCGTGCCGGGCTGAAACGCATTCGGCTGCACGATTTACGTCACTCTCACGCCTCGCTTCTGATCGAGCTCGGATTCACTCCGCTTCTGATCGCCGAGCGCCTCGGCCACGAAAAAGTGGAAACGACCATGAACGTGTACAGCCACCTCTATCCCGGGAAACAGCAGGAAGTGGCCGAAAGATTGGAGCTTCTATCGCAGGTTTTCTGAACAAAAGCGCAAGTTGAGATCTTGGCCCGGCAGGAAATTGGATGCAAAATGGAAGCAGACAACTGAAAATGCGGGACAAATCGCTCGGCAAAGGTTCCATGTCCGGCACGAGATTTGGATGCAAAACGGAAGCAGGCGACTGATGAGACACCATCGGTCTGACCTTTCAGTCGTCTGCACATAATACTGGTTGAGTTGATCGTGGTATTGGTAATCCTGGCGATTCTGGCGGCGATTTTGGTACCGGCGCTGTTAGGATGGAT
>CANQEB010000097.1 GCA_947594085.1 uncultured Lachnospiraceae bacterium
ATCTGCAGACCGATCTGAGTGACCGCCATGCTGCAAAACACAAGCAGAAAGCCCATCAGTATGTTCACAAGATGGTCTTTTAGAGAAAAATGCACGTTTCTGTTTTTGAGTTCTTTCACGGCGAAGGGAATCAGGACGATGCCGCCTATCAGAAATCTGTAAAATGTCAGCTGGAATGAACTGATGCATCCGTGCATGGATTTGCTGGCCACCTCGAAGGTGCTGAACATCAGGATCGCAAAAAGCAATCCGGCAAGATATACAGAAGTTTTCTTTTTCGCTTTCATAGTGTTTCACGCCTCCAAAACAGTAGTTGTATCTGTTGATTTATGGTATCACAGGATATAAAATAATAACAAATACAGAAAAAAGCATAATAATTATAATCGAAATCCTATATGTGTCGGGCAGGAGGCAGGGATGAATACCAGACAGCTTGAATATGTGGTGGCCGTATATGAAACGCGGAGCTTTTCGGAGGCGGCGAAACAGTTATATGTGTCTCAGCCCTCGCTGAGCCAGTATGTCAAGAAGATAGAGCAGGAGATCGGCACGGAGATTTTCGTGCGGACGACGCCGCTGAAACTTACCTATCAGGGAGAGATCTTTGTCAGGTATGCCAAGCGTGTGTTGGAGGAGGAGAAACAGCTTGAGGCCGTGATGAACGACATCTCCGCAAATCGAACAGGCTGTATCAATCTGGGGGCCGGACCGTTGAACAGTTCCACGGTGGTGCCGAGGTTGACAGCGGATTTTATCAGGGAATATCCGGATGTGGAGATCAATATATGCGAGGAGCAGGAAGAAGGGCTGGCCGAGCTGTTGGATTCGGGGGAGACGGATTTTATCCTGACGGTGATGGAGCCGCCCGTGGACAGCAATTATGTGATAGAGGAAGTGGCGAGAGAACAGTATGTTCTGGCAATACCGGCGGGGCTGGATGTGGTCAATGATCCCCGTGCGAGTGGAAAAGTGAAGAAATATCAGGAGATCCCATCCCTGCATATAGGCGTGTGCAGAAAGATCCCTTATATTATGCAGGCGGACAGGATGCCGGCCCATGTTATTTTTGAGAATCTCTGCAGAGAAGAAGGGTTTGTCCCCAAGGCGAAAGTTATCTGCAGGAATATCAATACGGCGGTGGCCTTTGCACAGACCGGCGCGGGGGCGTGTTTTGTGCCCTTTGGCACCGTAAAGGAGAGAGAGACGGGGCTTAACTGTTATAGAGTGGAAGGGGACGATTCGGACAGAGTGATCAGGCTGATCTATCGAAAAAGCATGGCGTTGTCGCAGCTGCAGAAAGCATACATGGAGAAAGTCAGAGCGTATTTTGCCGCGTATCAGAACGGATAAGGATTCCATGCTATAGGTATTTGATTATAAATCTGATAACTATTCTGATATTTGCGTAATAATATGCCGCTATGCTAATATGCACTTAACATAAGAGCAGCAAGAGAACAAAGGAGTTTTCGGGAGTACAGTGCCGAAAACTCTTTTTGTTTTCCAAAGAGGAGGAGAGAGATTATGAGAAAAAAACTTAAGAGAATGACAGCATTGGCAATCGTTTCATCCATGATTTTGTGCTGTGCGACGGCATGCGGTTCAGATGCGTCCGCATCCGGACAGACGGAGGAAATAAAAATCGGATCGATCCATCCGTTGACGGGCAGCATGGCCTATGAAGGACAGGCGCTTGTGAATGCACAGCAGATCGCTATAGACGAGATCAATGAGAGCGGCGGCATCAAATCGCTTGGCGGCGCGAAACTGGTGCTGGTGACGGGAGACAGCCAGGGAGCGCCGGACGTCGGGGCCAGCGAGGCGCAGAGACTGATCGAGCAGGAAGGCGTCGTGGCTCTGACCGGGGCTTATCAGTCGAGCGTGGTCGAGACCACGTCCCAGGAGGCGGAGAGAGCGGGCATCCCCTACGTCGTGTCGGTGGGCGCCACCGTATCGCTGGCGGAGCGCGGGTTTGGCACATTCTTCAGGATCCAGCCCAACTCCGAGATGTTCGGCAAGGACGCCATGGAGATGTTGAGCGAGATCAAACGGAATGACTGGAAAACCTGTGCGATTATACATGAGGATTCCGTCACGGGAACATCTACAGCGGAGTACATTGAGCAATATATGTCCGAATCGGGGTTGACGCTTTTGGATGACATTTCCTATTCGGCAAGCGCCACTACACTGGATTCTGAGGTCACCGCGCTGTCCGGCCTGAATCCGGACGTGCTGATCTGCGTGGGATACTATTCCGACACATCTCTTCTTTTCAGGACGATCAATGAGAGAGCCATCTCTTTCAAGTGCGTGATGGGTGTCTGCAACGGCGCGATATCGGATGAAAAGTTTGCCGCGGAGTTCGGAGACAGCGTAGAGAATTTTATCAACTGCAATTACAGCATCAATCCGAACAGCGAGAAGGCGCAGGAGCTTATGGAAAAATACAGAACGCAGTATGGAGACGAGATCATCAATCACGCGGTGTTCGCCTATGAGTCGATCAAGGTATTGGCGGCTGCGCTTGAGGAGGCAGGTTCCACAGACGGGGCAAAGCTGTGCGATGCGCTGAGAAATCTGCACTATCCAAACTCGGAGATGGTAAGCGCGATGTCGGGAGATGTGGAATTTGACGAGAAGGGGGAGAATGTGAACGCGTCCCTCACGCTGATTCAGATTCAGGATGGTACGAACAAAGTCGTATATCCCACGGCGTTTGCCGAGTCTGAGATACGCTATAATGAATAGCGGAAATCTGTAGGATCCTTTTGACAGGCGCTGCCAAAAGAGAGAAAATGAAGTGGGAGGACAGGCTATGAATGAGAGACAATTCGAGTGCGTACTCACACTGGCGGAGGAAAAAAGTTTCTCCGAGGCAGCCAAGAGGCTTGGTATTTCGCAGCCTTCGCTGAGTCAGTATATCCGAAAGATCGAGGAGGAGTGCGGGAACGTTCTGTTTGAACGTTCCCTGCCCCTGAAACTCACATACGCGGGCGATATGTATGTAAGACATGCCCGCAACATCATCAGCGCGAGGAAACAGATGCAGAATATTCTGGCGGACGTTTCCAATGAGCAGGCGGGCAAGATCGTGATAGGCGCGGGGCCGCTCAACAGTATCACCTATCTGCCGCCCATCATTGCGGAGTATCGGAAAAAGTGGCCGAAGGTTGAGATCGTCATGTGCGAGTTCCCTGAAAAGGAACTATACAGGAAAGCGGAGGAGGATGCGTTTGATCTTGTCATCACGACACAGGGTGTGGACGAAAAGAAATTTGAGTATATCCCGCTTTTTCAGGAAGAGATGATGTTGGCGGTGCGGGAGGATCATCCGTTCTGTCTTGAACACGGCGCCGACGGGAAGGGAGACTATATCATCTCGGCCGCCGATTGCGCGGAGCTTGTTTTTATCGAGATGGACGAGAGCTTTCCCATACAGAAATGTCTTACGGGTATGTTTGCGTCTATGGGAAAACGCCCGCGATATGTGATCAGGTGCGCGAGTATCATGACCGCTTATTCGCTTGCGGCGGAAGGAATCGGAGTCATGCTGCTGCCGTCCGGAGTGATCAAACACGGCAGCGGTGACAGAATGCGGTATTATCATCTGGACCCCGTGCCGGGAGTGAGGATGTTCGGCGCATATTATCCCAAGGGAAAGTATATTTCAAAAGCGCTGCAGGAGTTTATCGGCATGTTGAGTTGATCTCGCGGAGTATAGGCAGATGGTTATAATATAAATAGCCCAATTGGTATTGGAAATAATAATACAGAGATGCTATGATGGGTTCATAGAGAATAAATTGTTGAAACAGAGAGGTTTCGGTCGCAAGATTCGAGGCCTCTTTTATTATGTACGGACGTGGAGGTATTAAAATGGCAATCCCAATCTTACAGTCTCTATTTGACGGAATATTGATGGGAGGCGTGTATGCGCTCGCGGCGCTGGGGGTTTCCCTGATCTTCGGTGTGATGAAGATAACGAACTTTGCACACGGGGCGTTGATCACCGTAGGCATGTTTGTGACCTATGAATTGTATGCGGCGCTGCATGTCAATCCGTATGTTTCTCTGCCGATCGTGATCGCCTTTATGTTTGCGTTAGGGTTCGTGATACAGAGAGTCACCATCAACCCCATCATAAATGCGCCGTCCCATAATCAGCTGCTGCTGACACAAGGGCTGTCGATCGTTCTGGAGAATCTGCTCCTAGTCATGTTCACAGCCAACTACAAATCCATCACGCTAAAGGGGTTTGACCAGGCGATCAATATCGGAGGCATCGCCATCAACAAACCAAAGCTGATCGCTTTCGGTATCGTGGTGGCGGCATCGTTTTTCGTATACATACTGCTGAACAGGACGGACACGGGGCATGCGATCAGCGCGACCTCCGTTCAGCGCGAAGGAGCGACGCTGATGGGGATCAGGGTTGAGAGGATCAACGCCATCGCGTTTGGAATAGGCGTTGCATGCGCGGGTGTGGCCGGAACGCTGCTGGCTCCCATGCAGTACATCTCGCCGACAGTGGGCGAGGGATTCCAGCTAAAGTGTTTTATCATTGCAGTGTTCGGCGGACTGGGAAACATATGGGGCGCCGTGGCAGCGGGGCTCATCATAGGAGTTGTGGAGTCGATGGCGTCTTTGGCGCTCGGCGGTTCGTGGAGCGAGATGGTCATTTATCTTATCTTTATCCTCGTACTGCTCTTTAAGCCGACAGGATTGTTCGGCAGGAAAACGCGATAGGTGAGGTGAGAAAATGAGCAATATTACAGGTGATTTTTTGAAAAGGGCAGTGGGAAGGAAGAACAAGGGTATGTCCGTGCCGGGCATTCTGTTACTGACCGCCGCGACAGTGTTTGTGATTATATCTCCGCAGATTTTGAGCAATTACAGATTGAACCTCATCATCACGATTCTGCGAATCGCGTACTTGGCGCAGTGCTGGAATCTGATGAGCGGATACTGCGGGCAGTTTTCGTTTGGGCATGCGGCGTTCTTTGGTATCGGGGCATACACTTCCAGCCTTTTGTACACAGAGTTAGGGGTGACGCCGTGGATCGGCATGCTGGCGGGTATGGCTGCGGCGGGTGTCATTGGTTCGATTATCGGTGTTCTGTCGTTTGTGTACAATCTGAAGGGAGATTATTTCGCCCTTGTCACGCTGGCTTTTGCGGAAATATTCAGGGTCATCGCGAGAAACACGCCGTTTCTGAAGGCGGCGCAGGGCGTCTCCATCACTTATAAGAAAGACTGGACCCAAATGCAGTTTTCGGGGAAAGCCGGGTTTGTCTATTTCGGACTGATCCTGCTTGCGCTCATCACCCTGTTTCTCTATATTCTGCAGCGGACGAGGACAGGGCAGTATTTCATCGCGATCAGGGAGAATGAGGATGCCGCCAGAGCTTTGGGGATCAATACATTCCGCTACAAGATGACGGCCCTGGTTCTGAGCGCCATGTTCACGGCGGTGGCCGGCACCTTTTACGCACAGTATTATCTGCACATCGATCCGGAGATCGTGTTTATCTCCGAAGTCTCGGTGGATGCGATCATCCCCTGTATTCTCGGCGGGGTTGGAACTGTGTTCGGGCCGATCATCGGAGCCTGCATCATAGAGCCGGTCTCCGAGTTTACCAACGTGCATTTCGCATCCCTTCCGGGTATGAATATGGTCACTTACGGACTGATACTGGTGATTGTCATAATAGCGCTCCCCAACGGGGTCGTTGGGCTGGCGGATCGAATCAGAGAGAAACGCGCCCGGCGGCCGTTGTCTCCCAATGCGACGGAGGGTGTGTAGGATGGAACCTATATTACAGGCAAGAAAAGTGACAAAAAAATTTGCGGGTCTTACGGCGGTCAACACGGTGGATCTGGACGTCTATGCCGGGGAGATCGTGGGACTGATCGGGCCGAACGGCGCGGGCAAGACGACGTTTTTTAACACGATAACGGGATTCTATAAATGCGACGGCGGCAGCATAACGTTTGACGGAAAAAATATAACCTCGCGGGCAACGTATCAGAATTGCAAGGCGGGGATGGCCAGAACTTTTCAGATCGTGCAGCCGTTTGGCCAGATGACGTCCCTGGAGAATGTGATGATCGGAGCGTTCAACAGGATCTCTTCATACAGGGAGGCGGAGCGGGTGGCCGCACAGTGGATCGATTTTGTGGGAATGAGCGGCAAGACATACGATCGCATCGCCAGTCTGAACATAGGGGATCAGAGAAAGCTGGAGATGGCGAGGGCGCTCGCGACGGGACCGAAACTGCTGCTGCTCGACGAAGTCATGGCAGGGCTCACGCCCGCCGAGATCGACGGAGTCATCGATCTGATCAGAAAGATTAAAGAGTCCGGCATAACGGTTCTGATGATCGAACATATCATGAAGGCGCTCATGCAGCTGTCCGACAGAGTCGTGGTGCTTGACCACGGGGAGAAGATCGCCGAGGGCAGTCCGGAGGAGATCGCCGACAACGAGAGAGTCATCGAATCGTATCTGGGCAGCGCTTACAAAAAGAAATAAACGGGGACGGGAGGAACACTTATGCTCAGCGTGGAAGATTTATATGTCAATTATGGAACTCTCAGGATCATACAGGGCGTATCCATGAAAATAGAAGACGGTGAAATGATCTCTCTTGTGGGTTCCAACGGCGCGGGGAAAACGACTCTTCTAAAGACCATATCAGGGCTGAAAAAGCCGGAGTCCGGGAAGATCCTTCTGGACGGGGAGGATATATCGGCGCTCTCGCCCGACAGGATCGTGGCGAGAGGGCTTGTCCAGATTCCTGAAGGCAGAAAACTTTTTCCGCAGATGACGGTGCAGGAGAATCTTGAACTTGGCTCCTATCTGAAGGAGGCGAAGAAGAAGAGAAAGGAGACGCTCGCGTATGTGTATGAGATGCTCCCCGATCTGAAAAAGAAAGCGGCCATGCCGGCCGGTTCCCTGAGCGGCGGGCAGCAGCAGATGGTAGCGATAGGGAGAGGACTTATGGCGTGCCCGAAAATCCTGATCTTCGACGAGCCGTCTATCGGCTTATCCCCGCTTTTGACGGACATCATGTTCGAGATCATACGGAAGATCAAGGATTCCGGCACTACGGTGATGCTGGTGGAGCAGAATGTGCAGAATGCCTTGAAGATGGCGGACAGGGGCTATGTGTTAGAGCAGGGACGTATCGCAATGGAGGGCAGAGCCGCGGATCTGTTGGAGAATGAAGAATTGAAGAAATCTTATCTTGGAATATAAAATACGATGGCGGGAGGATGGAGCTATGTCAGAATTGTTGATTAAGAACGGAATGATTGTCTTTGAGAACTGTGTCGATAAGGCGGACATTCTCATTCAGGACGAAAAAATTGCGGGGATATTTGCGCCGGGCGCTCTGGAGAGGGAACCTGCCGATGTGATCGACGCGGGCGGAATGTATGTCATGCCGGGAGCGATCGATCCGCATATGCACCTGGGTTTGTATTCGTCTTTTGCGGATTCTTACAGAAACGATTCGAAACGGGAGCTGATCGGCGGAATGACGACTCTGGTGGAATACCACAGAGGAAAAGGCAATTATTTTGACACTGTCAAGGCGGAGATCGACGAGGCCGAGGGAAACACTTATGTGGACTTTGCCATTTCTCTCGGACTCTGCGCGAAAAAGCACATGGAAGAACTGGAAGGCTACATCAGAGAGCTGGGCATAACGAGTTTTAAATTCTTTTTTGACAAACAGGATATTGCGCACACGTTTTACGATATACCGAAGGAAGAGGCATTGACGCTGGACAAGGCGGATCTCTACTATGTGCTGAAACGTCTGGCGCAGATCGATCCCAAGTGTATGCTGTGCGTACACTGCGAGGATCCCGATATGTTCAGGGCCTTTTTGAAGGATGTGCAGGAAAAGCGTCCGAATTCGACGGATGTTGCGGACTGGGATGCGGCGAGGCCGGATTTTGTCGAGACGAACTGCGCGGTCAGCGGCATGCTGATCAACGGCGAGGTGCAGGGCAATATGTACTGTGTGCACACCAGCGCCAAAAAGACATTGGATGCGTACGAGGCTTTGAAGAATGCGGGCATCCCGCTTGGGAAGGTGTCCATCGAGACGTGTCCGCAGTATCTGCTCTTAGACAAAGAACACGCGACGCTTGACGCCAAGGTGAATCCGGCGCTCCACGCCAAAGAGGATAACGAGGCGCTCTGGGAAGGGATTCGCAAAGGGCTTGTCGACACGATCGGGACGGACAATGTTCCTGTGGATAAGGCAAAAAAATACGAAAAGGGCAAGACGTTGTGGGATGTGTGGGTAGGATTCGGAACGTCGGGGATCGCTATGCCGGCCCTGATCAGCGAGGGGTATCACAAGCGGGGCATCCGGGTGCCGGCGGACCTGAGCGTGGTGGGCGTCGACGATCTGCCC
>CANQEB010000098.1 GCA_947594085.1 uncultured Lachnospiraceae bacterium
TGCTTGAGACATGGTTTGCGAGCGTACTGGAAGGAAAGTTTGACAAGAAGGAGCAGGCGTTCATCCGGGAATGCTTCCGGAAGGGAGAGAAGAAGATGATCAGCGGATTCGAACAGATCGTAATCGAAGAACGAGAAAACGCGAAACAAGAGGGAATGGAACAAGGAATAAAACAAGGAATAAAGCAAGGAATAAAGCAAGGAATAAAACAAGGGGCGTCGTCTGAGAGAGAACGCGGGATGCAGATTCTGATAGAATCCTGCAAAAAATTTGGACAGAATGTGGAAACAGCGATTGAAATAATTATACAAAATTATTCCCTTTCGCCAGAGGAGGCGAGGACTCTTGTGGCGCGGTACTGGACCGAAGACTGACTTTTAAGATGGTTCTTTCTGAAGGGCTTTCGTTCTGGCTGACAGACAGTCGGGCGGGAGCTCTTTTTATGTTTTCTTGAGGATGGGTAAATTTCTGCGGTATGGAAAATGCAAAGTGCAAAGCTGATATTTGTATTGACAAAAATGTGCTGGGGGGGGATATCATCTAGGAAAAAGCAAAAAGGGAGGTTTTGGAACATGAGACGGAAGCAAAGATGGATGCGGACGGTGCTGTTTCTGCTTTTTCTGTTTATCCTGACGCCGGGTGCGGCGAAGGTGCGGGCGGAGGAGGCGACTTCAGGACCGGACGCAACTCTGACGGTTTACAGCGAGGAGCATCCGGGTGGCGTGACGTATGGCGTTACTCTTTCCAATGAAAGTGGGGACTGGCTAGACTATATTGACCGAGGGAGTACGGCAACGCTTCGGCTCAACAGGGATGTGACGGGCGGAATTAACTGTAGCCTGTATGATGCAAATCTCACTTTGGACATGAACGGGCATGCGGTGACGGGGAAAACAATCGTAGCGGACTGTATGTTTTTGGTTCGGATATGAAGCTGAAGCTCATGGACAGCGCGGGCGGCGGCAGTATCACTAAGGTCAGCATCTCAGACGAGTCCTTAGACGAATTTATTGACGGATGCACGGTGGAAGTAGAGAATGGTATTTACAAAGGGTCATTCGATTTGGAGGGAGACTGCAATGTGACAATCAACGGCGGAACCTTTATGAAGTCGGGTTTGGAGAATAGCGGATCAGAGGGTATCTGGGTTCATAAAGGGACGCTGACAATCAACGGCGGAACTTTTTCCGGAAAAGGGGGCGTTGTTGTTGACGTGGATGCTTCAGGAAAATTGAATATAACGGGCGGAGAATTCGGGGGAGCTCTCGTATATCGTAAAGGAGATTCTTCTGAGAACGGAATACAGCTCTCAGGCGGGAGCTTCTACGCGTCGTACCAAACCACTACGTTCTTTGCTGAGATTGAGGTGTACATAGAAGGGAAAGAAGAGGGAAAGAAGGCGCTGCTCGCGATGCTGGCCCCCGGATATACCTATGGCGGAGACTCGATTCATCTTGAATGTTTTCCGGAGGGATGTAGGATTATACAAGGGGAAGATTCTCCGCTCGTGATCGTGCCGGGTACACCTTCCCTGCCGGCCGAACGTGGGGGAAACAAGAATCCTGGCACGTCGGGGACATCCGACACGCCGGGCATGGCCTATACCATTAGCTTCGACGCAAACGGCGGCACGGCCGTCGGTACGACGCTGAAGCGCAAGACGGGCGAGAAGTACGGCACCATGCCGACGCCCACGCGCGACGGTTACACGTTCGGGGGGGGGCTGGTACACAGCGAAGACCGGCGGCAGCAAGGTGACGGCCTCGACAGTGTTCAACGGCACGAAAAACACCAAGCTGTACGCGCAGTGGACAAAGAACAGCAGTGGGAGCGGCAGCACCGGCTCTAAGGAGAGCCCGAAGCTGAGCAAGACGAAGCTGAGCCTCACGGTCGGCAAGAAGGCGACGCTCAAGGTAATGAACGCGCAGGGAAAAGTGACGTGGAAGAGCTCGAACAAAAGCGTAGCTGCTGTGAAGAACGGCAAAGTCACCGCGAAAAAGAAAGGGACGGCGAAGATCACTGCGACGGTGCGTGGAAAGAAGCTGACCTGCAAGGTAACGGTAAAAGCGAAGACCGGCAAGGAGACGGGAGCGAAGGCGAAGTACAGTGGCTCCTACCTGAAGGTTGGAACGGACATACCGGCAGGGACATATGTGCTCATGGCGAAGGGCAAGGATCTGAGCACATATACGATCAGCAAGGATGCGGATGGCCAGAGTACTGTGTCATCGGGGTCGTTTTTCGGCAACATGTATATGAAGCTGACAAAGGGACAGTACCTGAATATGGAATCGTGCTATACAGTGCCGGAGAAACAGGCAAAGCCGGACACAAAGAAGAGCGGGGTATTCAAGGTCGGGAAGGACGTTACGGCCGGGACGCATAAGCTTGTATCAACAGCAGTGGCAGGCGGTGAGGGCAGATATCATGTGTACAGCAGCCTGAACGCGCTGATGACCGATGAGGTTGAGATCGGCGACATGAAGGAGATTGAGGGAAGCATGAGCGTGACACTGAAGAAAGGGCAGTACCTTCAGACGATAGACTGCAGGTTCGAATAATAATAAGAGTTGCATATTTTCAATTAAGTAGTAGGACATCAACTTCATGTGGCTCTTAACCGGACGGGAACCCATCTGTTTGAAATAAAAAGTGCATAGAAAAGAGAGGAAATGGCAAAAGCTTATTAAAGTACGTCAAAAATCCGGGGAACTTTCTGGAATCAGAGAAGTCTCCGAATTTTTTGACTATAATGAGCGAGGGCGCCGCTCAATCATCCAATTTTGATGATTCTGCGACACCCTCAGGAGAAAACAATTATAGACTACTTGGAAGGATTATTTTACTTCAGAATTCCCAGCGCCATGTCCCGGAAGATGCCGGGCGTGGCTTCCAGTTCATCATATTTGCCCTTCTGGACGATCTGTCCCTTGTCCATGACGATGATTTCGTCACAGTTCTTTAATGTGGTCAGGCGGTGTGCGATTGAGATCACGGTCGTGCCGTATTCTCCCTTTAGTTTTTCGATTTCATGTTGGATCAACTTTTCTGAGGTGTTGTCCAGCGCGGAAGTTGCCTCGTCGAGAATCAGGATCCGGGGTTTGCGCAGAAAGATGCGTGCCAAAGCGATTCTCTGCCTCTGGCCGCCGGAGAGATTGGACCCTCCTTCCGCGATCTGAAATTCATATCCGCCGGGGAATCGCTCGATGTCGGAGGCGATGTTTGCCCTTCGTGCGGCACCTTTCACTTCCGCCAAAGAAACCTCATGCTTCATTCCGTAACAAATATTGTTGTATACGGTATCCGCGATCAGGAACGGAGTCTGCGGTACGAGCGCAACGTTCTCGGCGAGGGTCGTCCGCGAAAGAGTGGACAGCGCCTGACCGCCCAGAAAGATCTCTCCTTGCGCCTGTTCGAGTTTGTCAATGATCTTGATCAGCGTGGATTTGCCGCAGCCGCTGGGCCCTGCGACACCGAGAAAGGTTCCGGCAGGGATTTCCAGATCGATATTGTTGAGGATCGGACGATCCGGCTTTTCCGGATAGGCGAAACTTACCCCTCGGATCCGTATATCGTTGGCGGTAGGAGTTGGCTGACGCTCGGTTGTGTTTTGCACAACGGCTTGGTCTGAGTCGGCAGCTGCATCAGGCAGATAGGAAAAATCCACCGGCAGGTCCAACAGCCGGAAATAGTCGTTTGCGAGGACGACGCACTCTGAGAACTCATCCAAAATTCGGTGCAGCTCGCGCAGCGGTCCGGTCAGCTGTGTGAAGCAGAGATAGGCTGTGAGCACCGTGCCGATGGAGATGATTCCGTGTGAAGCCAGCAGAACGGAGATGCCAATGACAAGGACGCTGAAGACGGCCTCGTTGATGAATTTCAGGCAGTCGTAGAACGCCATCGCGTTGTGGTGGCGCATTTCCTTTCTGCGGAGTTGCTCGGAGCGGCTGAGAATACGCGCCTCCTCCGTCTGTGCGCTGTCAAGCGTTCGGATTGTCTCGATGCCGCCGAGAAGCTCGACCATTGTGCCGTCCATGTCGGCGCGCGTTTCCATGAGTTCGACGCGGATTCCCTTTTGGGTGCTGATCTGACGGAACACGAGGAAGGTGCCGACTGGAATCACCAGGACGACAAGACAGGCGACCGGCAACGGAAGGCGCAGAAAGATCGTCACAATCGCGGCCAGTCCGGTGGTGACGGCTGGGGCAAAATCCATGAATAGCAGCTTGATCAGCTTGACGGTTCCCTCGAGACTTCGATTCAACCGTCCATGGATGTTTCCGGTCATATGGTTCCGGAAATAGGACAGCGGAGCCTTAAGCAGGGAAGCCGCCGCTTTCTGGCGCGCAGTCTTCTCCGCCTGCGTTGCTGTGTCCTCGACGATCAGCCTGCGTATCACCTTTATGATTTCATTGACAACATTTACCAGAAGGATTAAGAGAAGCACCGGGAGAACCGATGGGAATGTGACATTCTGGTCAGCCAAGATGTGGTCGGTCAGGTACCCGACCGCGAGTGGAGTGAGCTGGCTCAAAACAGCTGAGATCACCAGAATTACCAGAATCCAAAGGAAACGTAGCTTTTGCCTTGAAGGCAGTAGATCAAATATATTTTTCCAAATCTTTTTAGCAGGTATTCTTTTGTCCATAACGGAAGATGTCCTTTCGGAGTTGCAAATCCGCTGATGCGGGGCATAATTGCCACGAATAGTTTACCATATAATTGAAAACGTGGAAACAATATGTTTTGCTTTTTCTTGCAGAATCGTTTTATATGCGGTAAAATAGGGGTGCGATTCAAAGAAAATAGTGCATGAAACATAGGGGAGATAAAGTATGAAGATGAACAGAATAGCGAGAAGGATTTTTTTATTTGCATTTCTTTTGATGCTTGGAATGCCTTACCGGGCGAATGCAGCGACTTATACTTGGAAGTGGACTGAGGACGGTGAGCTGCAGTGCTACAAAAATGAGACGAAGCTTGTGAGGAACAAATGGGTCAATGGCAGGCATTTGAATGCAAACGGCTATATGGACCGCAATACGTGGGTTAAGAAGGATGGTATCGACGTTTTCGTCAGAAATGACGGGAAAGTGGTCAAAAAGTTAAAAAATGGCTGGCAGAACATAAAGGGGAAATATTATTTTTACACCAAGTCAGGTGAGCTGATGACTGGCTGGATCAAGTACAAGAACAAAATGTATTATGCAGATCCGTTGACGAAGGCGCGAGTGACAGGATTAAATAATATCAAGGAAAGGTTTTACTGCTTTTCGTCGAATGGTGTATTGAAAACGAATAAGAAATTTACATACAAAGGGAAAGAATACATAGCCGATGCACGGGGCGTATGCACACCTGTCCTTGATGAGAGTTCGCCCAGCGCGGATCTGCTGTTTTTCCTGACATTCGAATCTGGTTCGGAGGCTTATAATCAGACTGGGGGCGACCATGGTAACGCTTGTGGGGCATATCAGTTTGACAATCGGTATTCTCTGCTGCCGTTTGTGAAATATGCATATGCGCAGAACCCGCTTATCTGCAAGGAATTTAAGAAATATGCGTCTTATACAAACGGGACAAAGCTAAAGAGTAACACAGGATTTTATAGGGCGTGGAATACGATCTATATGCGGGCTCCGGCTTATTTTGCGCAGCTGCAGGATAGTTACGCAAAAAGTGAATACTATGATCCGGTAGAGCGGATGCTATCTCTTGCCGGTATTGATCTTGCAAGCCGTCCCGACGTTGTAAAAGGTGCGGTGTACAGCTATTCCATTCAACACGGACAGATGTCAGCAGTCAATGCAGTGAAGGCATGTAAGGTGAAAAACACGATGAAGGATGAGGTGTTCCTGAAAAGATTGTATGCATATCGAATGAAGAGCTTCCCGCTCTACAAGAGCAGATACTATTCAGAGCTGGCTCTGGCCTTGAGCAAGCTACGGGCTGCGTCAAAGTGATAGCTTGCAATGATTTAACGCACAGAGAAGAGAGCATTGTACATTAGAGATGTGAAATAAATTATAGTGATATGGGAGGTAGCAATATGGTAGAAAAAGCATGCAGCAGTGCGTCAAGCTGCAGTAAGGAGAGCTGTGAGGGATGCCCGAGCGCAAATCAGCCGCAGAGCTTTTTGGAAGAGCTTAATAGCTATTCAGAGATCAAGCATGTAATTGGCATCGTCAGTGGAAAGGGTGGCGTGGGCAAATCGATGATAACTGCGTCGCTGGCGAATCTTTTGGCGTCGCAAGGATACCGTGTCGGAATCATGGACGCAGATATCACCGGTCCGTCGATTCCGCGCATGTATGGGCTGAAGGGCCCTGCGATGGCGGACGATCAAGGCATGTATTCGGTGCTGACGAAAAACGATATCAAGGTGATGTCGATCAATCTGTTGATGCCGGATCCGGAGGCACCGGTGATCTGGCGTGGACCGGTACTCGCCGGTGTGGTGAAGCAGTTCTGGACAGATGTAATCTGGGGCGAGTTGGATTATCTGCTCGTGGATCTGCCGCCGGGAACGGGCGATGTGCCGCTCACAGTATTTCAGTCGATTCCGGTGGACGGCATCGTGATCGTGACGTCACCGCAGGATCTTGTGAAACTGATCGTGAAGAAAGCCTACAATATGGCGGCGACGATGAAGATCCCGGTGCTCGGCATGATTGAGAATTACAGCTATCTCAAGTGCCCGGACTGCGGAAAGGAAATTTCAGTGTTTGGCGAGAGCAAGATTGATGCGGTGGCGGGAGAGGTTGGTTCTCTCGTGCTTGGCAAGGTGCCGATTGATCCGGAGGTTGCGCGGCTGGCAGACGCAGGTGCATTCGACGAGGTGAGGAATCCATATCTCGAGAAAGCTATCCAGGCGCTCAGGGTGCTGGATACACAAAAAACGGAATAGCCTTCAATGTCTTCTTGGCCTCTTTGCAAAGAGTCTGAAGAAGCGTGAAAAATCTGATTACAGATGGCAAAATAAGGCAACACTCCTGATGTAAGGGAGGGTTGCCTTTTATGTTGCAGAAAATCATGGAAGAAAGACTTGAAAAAGTAAAATGGGTATGCAAGCAAGACCCGCATGAGGAGAAAAGATCGCCTGGGAAAATCTTATTTGAGAGAAAGAATGTGTATGAAAGAAGGGCATCCGGGAAAGCATCCAGGAGAGTGAAAACAGCACGGGGGATGAAACGATGCGCTGTAATTCTGCGGAAGTGGAGTGCTACACTGCTGTGCGTTCTGGCTTGCGGAATTGCGCTGAACCTCGGCGTGTCTGCGGCGCATCGCGCGATCCTGCAACGAGGGATCGCGGAGGAGGTGCTGCGCTTTCATGTGCTGGCAAACAGCGACAGCGAGGAGGACCAGGATGTCAAGCTTTTAGTGCGCGACGCAGTGCTGAAATGGATACATGAGGAATTGGACAGTGAAAAATCCCTGCCGGCTATCCAGAAAAATGAAGTGGATCAGAAGACGGAAGAGAGTGGAAAGAAATCCGAATTATGCTTCCTTTCCGGACATCTTTCAGAGATCGAAGAGATCGCCAACCAGGTGTTGGGAGAACAGGGAATGTCCTATCGCGCGCAAGCTTCTGTCGAGAATTGCTATTTCCCGGAGCGAACCTACGGGGACTGTACCTTCCCTGCCGGTTGGTACGACGCGCTGCGCGTCCAGCTCGGCGAGGCAAAGGGACATAACTGGTGGTGCGTGCTCTATCCGGGCCTGTGCTTCTCCGACTGTCTGCACGCAGTTGTGGACGGCGATGAGCTGGCCGACCTAAAGGAACTTCTGACAGTGGAAGAATACGAAAGCCTGCTCCGCAAACCGAAGAAGTGGAAGATCGCGTTTCGGTGGTTTTAAGTGTACAAAATTCGTGTTTAGCGTACATTAACAATCCAGACGCCCGAGGGGAATTGGCGATACCACGGCAAACACGTTCTCACTCGATTCGGCAACGCAGCGGTACTAAGCTCATGCTACGCATTCGCTAAGT
>CANQEB010000099.1 GCA_947594085.1 uncultured Lachnospiraceae bacterium
TGCACAACCTCTGCCTCGGCAGCTTCAGCCTGATTAACGCCGGCGTGGACAGCATCGTGAACGGTCAGAGGGAGCCGCGCTACACGCCTTACCATATTCGCCATAGGACCGAGGTGGCCGGGTTTATGACGATCCTGCACGGCGATGACCGCGTCTACAATAATATTTTTGTGCAGCAGTACCCAGTCGAGCATCCGGAGCGCACGGCGGAGGACGCGGACTATGAGCAGGTCGGGACAGCTCCGTTCGACATCTTCCCATCCTATGAAGAGTGGGTCGCGCCCTTTGAGGCGGAGGGTGAGCCGGATATGGGCGCCTTGGGCGTGTACCATTTCGGGCATCTGCCGGCGTGGGTCGACGGCAACGCCTATTTCAACGGCGCTTCCGTGAGCAAGCATGAGAAACATTTCTGCGAGGAGACCGCGCAGAAAGCATACGTACAGCTGACCGAACAGGAGGACGGTTTTTACCTGAGGACGAACATTTATGATCTTCTCGGGGAATTTCTGGACGGCGTCATCTCCACCGACACGCTGGGCTGCGCGTTCGAGCCAGAGCAGCGCTTCGAGAATCCAGACGGCAGTGACATTATCTTTGATCGGGACTATTTTGGCGCTCATCGGGGAGTTGGCACGCTGCCGGGACCGTTTGCCGAGGCGGCTGACCAAAACGGAATAAAGCTATTCTGAATGCGGCAGACCGTAGCACGCAAAGCTGCGATCTTTGATTTCGCAAAAGTCAGGTTTGATTACAGAAACGTCAGCCCTGTCTTGTCGAAAAAGATAGGAAAATTTAATATAATAAAATATAAATGTGAAGCCGGAACTAAACAAGAGAGAATTAAGCGGTACATAAGCTCGGACGCCGCATAATGCGTTATAAATACGCAGTCAAATTTTTTGAAAGAAAGGGAAAAAGATGTACAGCAGAAGAGAATTGAAACAAAAGGCAAGGCAGGCGCTGAAAAAGCACTATTTTATCTTTGTGCTCATCTGCCTGATCGCATGGTTTTTGGGCTCCTCGGGAGGGGGTTCGACCAAACGGGAGAACGCGGCCGACACGTCGGTCCAGACGACGGACAGTGAGCTGGCGGCAAGCGGCACGACAACTTTGAATACCGGATTTCAGGGAATCCTTGAAGGAAAATCCATGGAGAAGTTCTTTAGCGGGCTGATGGAGGCCGGACTGGAAAAGATCGGATCCAGCACGGAGGAATTTGCCGGGACCACCAGAGGCGTCTTTGCCTCCGTGGCAAACGAGATCGCTTCCGGGTCGCTAGTTGAGACGATCGTATCCGGTATCGTATCCCTGACAGGGGCAAACAGCATTTTGCTGATGCTCGTCATCCTGCTTGGCTTCGCGCTTTTGCTGTTGGTGTGGTTCTATGTGTCGAACGTTTACCGGGCAATTTCCGCGAGAATGTTCCTCGAAGGCCGTACTTACGAGGAGGTTCCGGTTCACCGGTTCCTGTTCTTCTACCGCATCCGCAAATGGACGAATGTGGCTTTCATAATGCTGCGCTGCACGATCTATCAGATGTTGTGGATGCTCACGATCGTGGGAGGGGTCATCAAGTCCTACTCCTATCGTCTGGTGCCTTACATCGCGGCGGAGAATCCGGGCATCTCCTCGAAGGACGCGATCGCGCTCTCGAGAAAGATGATGGACGGACACAAGTGGGAATGCTTTGTGCTGCATTTAACCTTTATCGGATGGAATATACTGAACACGTTGACTCTGGGCATCACGGGTAAGCTCTATTCCGATCCTTACCGTCAGGCGACGTTCGCGGAGTACTATGCGTATGTGCGCGGACTGGCGAAGCAGAATTCCGTAGAAGGCATCGATATGCTGAACGATACCTACCTGTTCGAGAAGGCTGACCGGATGGATCTTCTGTACGCTTACGAGAAGGAGATTGACGCGATCGGAGAGCCGAAGCCGCCGAAGAAGGTGCGCAAAGGGATCGCGGGCTTCATCGCGGATGTGTTCGGCGTGACCTTCGTAAACGACAAGACGGAACAAGAATACGACGAATTCATGGCGAGACGGGAGACTTACATGTCCCTGCGCGGCGAGATGTCTGGAAAGGCTTATCCGGTTCGGCTCGGTCCGCACCAGCCGAAGCAGAAGCAGAAGAAATTCCGTGGAATTTACTGCGAGCGCCATTATTCGATCTGGTCTATGATCATGCTGTTCTTTATCTTTGCCTTCATCGGCTGGGTGTGGGAGGTAAGCCTGCATCTGGTCTCCGACGGAGAATTTGTCAACCGCGGCGTCCTGCACGGCCCGTGGCTGCCGATCTACGGGACGGGCGGCGTGCTGATCCTTGTCGTGCTGAACAAGTTGCGCAGCAAGCCGATCGCGGAGTTCTGCGCGACCATTGTACTGTGCGGCTGTGTGGAATACTTTACCGCGTGGTATCTTGAGGCGACCCACGGCGGACAGAAATGGTGGGATTACAGCGGATATTTCTTGAATCTGCACGGAAGGATCTGCGCGGAAGGACTGTTGGTGTTCGGCCTTGGCGGAATGGCGATCGTCTATGTAGCGGCGCCGTTTTTGGATAATTTCCTGAGAAGGATAAAGATGCAGATCATCATTCCGCTCTGCGTGGTGCTGCTGGCGGTATACTGCGGCGACCAGATCTATTCCGGCAAGCATCCGAACACCGGAAAGGGAATCACGGACTATGCGGCGCAGCTTCCGGATCCGTCGGGATCTTCCGCTTGGACGAGACGAACGCTTTGATGATGACGCAATGTCCGGGCGAGGCTTTGTGCGGCTGAGCCCGCATTACGTGGCATAAATCAAATAAAGAAAAGGAGGAATTGATTATGAAATATCAGATTGAAGGGGGCACTCTGCCGGTCGTGATCTGCGAGCTTGAGGCGGGAGAGAAGATGACTACAGAGGGAGGCGCCATGTCATGGATGTCTCCAAACATGAGCATGGAGACGACGACGAACGGCGGCATCGGGAAGGCGTTCGGGAGAGCCTTTGCCGGTGAGAAAATGTTCCAGAATATCTATACCGCGGAGGGCGGGCCGGGTATGATCGCCTTTGCTTCGTCTTTCCCGGGCTCCATCGTACCCTTTGAGATTGCTCCGGGGCGCGAGATGATCTTTCAAAAGAGCTCATACCTTGCGGGCGAAATTGGTGTGACGCTGTCTGTACATTTTCGCAAGAAAATTTCCACCGGCTTGTTCGGCGGCGAGGGTTTCATCATGCAGAAGACATCCGGAACGGGGATCGTGTTTGCTGAGTTCGACGGCCATGTCGTGGAGTACGAGCTCAAGGATGGAGAGCAGATCCAGATCGACACCGGACATCTTGCGGCTATGACCGCGACTTGCAGTCTTGATATCAAGACGGTGGCGGGTATGAAGAACAAGCTCTTCGGCGGTGAGGGATTCTTCAACACCGTGGTCACGGGGCCGGGGCACATCTGGCTGCAGACGCTTCCGTTGTCCAATGTGGCTGGTGTCCTGAGACCTTATTTCCCGGCTTCAAATAGCTAATTCTTGCTCTTGCGTGTATATACAGAAGTCGGAGGAAGAAGACGGATGCTACTGGAATCCTTAGCGGAATGTTATCCGCAGCTGTATTTGAAACCTGGAGAAGACATGGAGAGTGCCTACCGCGAGGCCGTCGGGAAGGGAAAGAGGCCGGATGATACTTCACTTTCTCTGTTCTTAGGAAGCGATAAGGATACTCTGACGACAGAGCAGACGCCGGTCGGCCCGGTGAATGTCCTGTATCTATATCACAGAGAGGATTTCGAGAATGCACTTCGGCTGTTAGCGTATCGCTGCCGGCCTGAGATGATCCCAGCCACGACCGGGGCGATGACGCTTGACGGGCTTGCGAATTGGCAGAAAATCAACACGCATATGGCGGAGTACCTGGCGGCCGGGCATACGGACAGGGCTGAGGAATGGAAGCGCTTTACTGCCGATAAGAAAAATTATCGGGATGTCCTGATCATTTTGAGTGACGGGCCGTACAGCAACATTTCCGCTGAACAGGCAGGCATACCGGGGGAGGATTGGCTGGAAATCTCGCGGAAGATTCGACTGTATCATGAGTGCACTCATGTGATCTGCCGGAGGCTGTTTCCGCAGCAGAAGGAAGCAGTCTGGGATGAGATTATCGCGGATGCGATCGGAATCCGAAAGACGCTGGGTTGTTATGATACAAAGCTTGCGGCGATGTTTCTGGGTGTCTCGAGAGAGGGATACACAGGAGGCAGGCTGGAGAATTATGTCCCAAAGGAGAAGACGGACTTGCTCTCACAGCTTGCGGCGGATATCTTTTGTCTGATGGAAAAGATCGAGCAGAAATCGCGCGAGAAGCAGGAGATGGACGCCTGGGATTTTTTGATGTATCTTCAGGGAAAACAGAAAGCTTGGGGCCAGAGTCTGATTCTGTAAAAACATCTGATCAGTAATTTTTGGAAAAATGGGGCTGTCGCGTGGTGCGGCGGCCCTAAATTACGGAAACGTCAGATTTGATTACAGAAACGTCAGGTTTCATTACAGAAACGTCAATAGAGCTGTGTCAAAAAGGGCCCGAAAATATGTTATAGTAAATATTAAAATTAAAGATAGAATATAGAATACTGCATAAAAATGTGCTATACTATTGTGGGACAATGGAACATTGTCATCTGTGCGTGGGGGGGAAAATATTATGCGGATCGCAGTATGTGACGATGACCCGAGAGAACAGGAGCAAATTGAAAAGGCATTGCAAGGCTGGGATCCGACGCGGAACACGGAGAAATTTCTGGATGGCAAATCTCTGCTTGTGGCTGCGAAACGGACACCTCATTTTGACGTTGCGTTCCTGGATATTTACATGCCCGGTGAGAATGGGATTGATGTGGCGAAGGCGCTGCAGGAAATATCACCCAACACGGGGATTGCGTTTGTCACTACCAGCACAGAGCATGCAGTGGATGCGTTTTCTATGCACGCGCTCCACTATCTGGTAAAGCCGGTGACGACGGAGGGTGTGGTGGAGGTGTTCCGGCGGCTGACCGAGCTGCGCTCCAATCGCAGGGATACTATCGTGTTCACAGTGGGATCGGAGAGATACATGGTGTTCATGGACCAGATCTGTCTTCTTGAAAACGACAATCACGCGGTGAATGTCTCGCTGTCAGACGGACGGAGGCTGAAGGTCTGGATGTCCTTCAGCGAGCTTGAGCAAAGGCTGGATGGAAGCTTCCTGCGAATCAATAGAGGAATTATCGTAAATATGGATCAGATTGCTCAGATGGGTACGGATATCTGTACGCTTCAGGACGGGAGCAGACTGCCAATTGCCGTGCGGCACAGCGCTGCAATCCGGGCGACCTACGATAACTATGTGTTCGACCGACTTTCCCGTCGGAAAGGATTTTAGAGGAGGACTCGATCATGGTGATTTATCTGCAGCAGGCACTGGGCTTTTTCATACAGCTCTATCCCTGCGCGCTGATGATCTTTCTGCCTTTTCGCGAGGAGGTATACCGCTTCCGGCGGAGGATGATCTATTTCTGGCTGACGCTTATCTCGGTAGCTTTTGCTTGCGGGTATGCAGCGCTTGTGTGCCTGCGCGACATGGAGAAGTATCGAAATCACATCGCCATATCGAATCCCAGCATGCTGGCCGCGATGCTGCTCATACTGGCGGCGTATATCTGGCTGGTGCGCGAATCGATGCTCAAGAAGCTGTTGGTCTTCTTTTGCGTGCTGTTCTACGCGATCATCGTGTTTATACTGGTCAATACGTTTCACCTGTATGTTCCGACCCAGGAAAATACGATTTCGTACGCGTATAACACTGTGACTCTGGCGTTGTACGCGGGTGTCACGGCCGTACTGCTGCCCGTGATGCTGCTCTTTGTACTCCGCCCGCTCAGGATGTATATCCGGGAGATCGATCCGAAGAATATGAAGAGGGAGTTTCTTATCCTGATTCTTTCGACGCTGCTCTTTCTCACCGTGACGTTCTACTGCGACAAGATCACTGGCAGCCGCGATTCCTTAAAGCTGGGAACCCTCGTGCAGCTGCGCTGCGTTCTGATGCTGGTCATTCTGGTGAACCAGTTCGTGCTTTATTGGATGGTCTTCCGGGAATCGGTACGGCAGAAAAGGGACAACGAGCGCCAGAGGGCGCTGGAGATCCAGCAGCTGCAGTATGAGAAGATCGTCGGTGACATGGAAAATACCCGGCGCATGCGCCACGATTTGCGGCATCACTACAACACGCTGAACGATATGCTGAATCGGGGACAGACGGAAGAAATGAAGGCATATATGGCCGGGGTGATTGACACCACCGTCAAACGAGATGCAGAGATCTACTGCAAAAATATGACGGTCAACGGTCTGCTGCAATATTACGTCAGTATCGCAAGGGACGAGGAAATTCGCTGCGAGGTGCACGCTGAGTGCGGAGATCTCGTGATTGAGCCAGCAGATTTGACCGTGCTGTTCGGCAACGCGATGGAGAACGCGATCAATGCCTGTCGGAAGTGTGCGGAGGATCGCTGGATCAGCATACAGGTCGGCACAGTGCAGGGATCGCTGGCGATCGAGATTTCCAATTCCTGCAAGGGTGTACGCCTCAACCGTCATTTCCAGACGGAGGATGGATTTTCGCCCGCGGAGGCATTTTTGAGCGATCATGGCGGCGGGTATGGCCTGCGCAGCATCACGCGCACCGCGCAGAAGTACGGTGGCAGCGCCAGATTTCGGTTTAACG
Source organism: uncultured Lachnospiraceae bacterium (assembly GCA_947594085.1). Lineage (GTDB taxonomy): Bacteria > Bacillota > Clostridia > Lachnospirales > Lachnospiraceae > Choladousia. Next base: position 6,754 of record CANQEB010000099.1, read on the forward strand.
CTGAGCAGAAGAAATTCACGGCCCGCATTCGCCTGAATATACATATGTGAACGGGTATGCTCGGGAGACGAAAAGAGTGACAGCTCGCGGATCATTCCGCGAACAAAATAAAAAATGGAGGAAACAATCATGACAATCAACAAAAACCAACAGGGAACGGAACTTGAGATTATGCTTTCTGGCCGCCTTGACACAACAACGGCACCGCAGCTTGAGGCAGAGCTGAAGCACAGCATCAATGACATCACGGCGCTTGCAATCGATATGGCAGAGCTGGAGTACATATCTTCCGCTGGCCTGCGCGTGCTGCTGTCTGCGCAGAAAGTGATGAACAAGCAGGGCAGCATGGTGGTTCGTCACGTGAATGATACGATCATGGAAGTGTTTGAAGTCACCGGATTTATCGATATCCTTACGATCGAGTAGAAGACGCTAAAGCGGCAGGGCGCAGTGCGATCTGGAAAAGCATGTATTACAGAAATGGCACAGAGAAAGGAATGAATCGCATGAATGACGCGAACAAACCGATGGTACCGCTGGAAAAAAAGGTATTCCGGGCGATACTTCGTCTTTTGCTGGTCACATTGCTGGTGGTGGGGGCTGTGATTGTTTTCCAGCTTCTGCAGCTTCGAAAAGGCATGATCACCGCGAACGTGGAGACCGGGCAGGAGGTGGAATCGCTTTCCTCACAGGCGATGGAACAGACGATGGAGGAGAATCTCCTGCGCCTGACCACGGAGAAGGCGGCGGCGGCGGATAAGGTGTTCTCGGATCTGGGCCAGACGGTCTCTATTCTGGCGAAGAACGCAGAGTATCTGTATGAGAATGATGCGAAGATCGAGGGAGTCGAGGTTCATCTGCCCGACCGAAAGAACGGGGACGCCCTGGACGTGTATATTACTTACTCGAAAGAAGCGGATCAGTCTTCCAGAGAGTTTCAGGCCGAGCAGGAGCTGCTCGGCAATTTACAGTGGGATCTTCTCGCAGTCACTTCGGAGCACAAGGAGGTCAATTCGGACTATTTTGCCGCCGAATCCGGCTTCATGCTCCAGGCGGACAATATCTATCAGGGACAGTTCGACGAGGAAGGAAACCTGCTCACATTTGAAGCGAAGGAGCGCCCCTGGTATCAGGGAGCGGTCGAAGCGAACGGGCTCTATTTTACGGAACCCACGCATGACGCCTCCACCGGGGATTTCGCCGTCATGTGCAGCATTCCGG